>NZ_JBYSZI010000058.1:0-44266 GCF_058787075.1 Cupriavidus sp. FW305-46 | reverse complement strand
CCCGTACCCATTTCCGCCTAGCCAGCAGCTCGCGCCGCACATTGCGCCATGGCGGGCGTCCCGGTGCCCTGCGTGGCAGCGGCGGACCACGCCATGGCGCTGCATGGCTGCAGGCAGGGTTGGGCTGAGCTTCCGCGCTCATGCGATGCCCCGGTCCGCAGGACGCTTCGCATCACACCTATAGCGCAGCCCCTGCGGCCATCGGCAATGCGAGGTAGCTGCTGCCTTGCCCCCCGCAGCGCCCCCCGCAGGCCGTCGACAAGATGCGAAGCCTGCGTGAACCGCATGCCTTGTCGCGCGGCTCCCGCTTCGCAAGTCGATTGCGCCGCCCCCCGTGCACGCCTGCGATTGCAGCGAAGAACAGCCATCTCACATGCCATGTTTCCAAGGTGAATCACGCGGCCGCGCGAGCCCGCAGCCCCCTGCACACAAGGGTTTGCAGGGACTGCCTGTGGAACCTGCCGGCACTCCCGCGGCCCTGGCGCACTTCGCAATGTTTCGATCCGGAAACGGTGCCTCGGCAGAAGCCGTTCTCATCCGTCAGTCTGGCCGTCGCCAGAAAAAGGGGATTGAAGCAGCCAGGAGGACTACCGACTGCAACGAATGCCGACCTTCGGCGCGAACGGTGCCTCATGCTTTTGGATGAAGTTGCCGCCCTCTTTCGTCTGCGCGGCCCACTTGAGCACTTCCCGCGATCTAGGACATCCGTAGCGGGGTCCGGAATGGCTTGCAAGACCCGCGTTTCCACCCAGCAACGAAGCGTGGCCGAAAGGCCGCCTGCAGCCCCGCCGAGCCTGCGGCTACCGCGCATCGCTACCCGCAAACCCTTGTGGCACAACGGTTTCCACTGACCTGGCCTGGCGTTTGCCTATGTCAGGCACGCGGCACCGCAGTCCTGGCTGCCGCGATGCCAGCGCAACGTTCGCCGGCATCAGGTTCAAAAATATACGGGGAGCTTCACCATGCCAGTCGCACGCCAACCTGCGATGCCACACCGGAATATCGGCCACGCTGCTGCTGCCAGGGGCACCAGCAGCGCACCGTTCCGTTGCCTGGCTCGCGCAGGCCATGTGCAGCACGCCGCGCGGTGCATGCATGCGTCGGCACAGCGCCGGCTGCAGTCACGCAACCCACGCGGTGTGCATGGCGGTCCCGGCCAGTGGCCATTTCACGCCTGCGCAATCTGCGCGCCGCCCTGCTGCCGGATTTCCAGGCATTGCTATCCGATGCCGTTGTTGCCTCATCCGCAGTTCCAAAGTACTGCACAGCTTGTTCCCAACCAAAGGAGTTTGTCATGCAAAACCTGACCACCATGATCAAGCAATTCATCCGTGATGAAGACGGTGTGACCGCCATTGAATATGGTCTGATTGCCGCACTCATCGCAGTTGTCATCATCGTTTCGGTGACGCTGATTGGCACGAACCTGAACCTCATCTTCAAGTACATCGGCGATACCCTCACCAACGCCGTACCTGCGTCCTGATCACCGAGCCGCACGCATGGCCGCCCTGTTCCGGACGGCCATGCGGCACGGACTCCCACCCGACACACCAACACCAACACCAGCACCGGAGACGCCAAATGTTGAAGCTCATCGCCAGGTCAAAAGATTTTCTGCGCGACGACCGGGGTGTCTCCTCTATCGAATACGCATTGCTCGGCAGTCTGATCGCAATGGCAATTGTCGTTTCCGTCGCCACGCTCAGCAATGCCGTGAAAGCCATGTACGAGTTGATCGCCTCCAGCATGCCCTGATCTATCCGACCAGCGCACGCCCCGGACACAACCCAAGCTACCCGCCACTATCGCCATGCAAGCCGCCACTGCCCTCGCCCCCCTCGTTGGCCCCGCCACGATCGGCATCGTGCTCACAGCCGCGGCCATCGACCTGGACCGCCGCCGCATTCCCAACTGGCTGACCTTCGGCGCCTGGATCGCTGCGCTGCCCGTGATGGCAGCAATTCATGGCCCTGCCGCCGGCTCGCTGGCGTGGCTCTATGGCTGGACGGTGGGCCTGGTGCTGTTTCTGCCGTTCTACCTGATGCGCGGCATGGCGGCCGGCGACGTCAAGCTGATGGCAGCCGTGGGCGCCTGGCTCGGCGGCAGCATGGCGCTGAAGATCGCACTGGCAACCTGCGTGATTGGCGGGGCCTGGGCGTTGCTACAGGTGCTTGCCACAGGACAGGGACGCTCGACCCTCGCCCGCGTGGGCCACATGCTAATTGCCGCCCTGGTACCCGGTTCCCGGCCGATGCAACCGCAAGCCGAGGCGTCAGCCGGCTCCATGCCTTACGGCGTAGCGATTGCCGCCGGGACGCTGACGATGCTCTTTGCCGGCACATGACACAAGCCACAAGCGACACCACGCGCCGACCAGTCACGGGCGCCTGCGGGAACGAGAACACACTGACCAGCGAACAGGGGATGGCAATGAACGAGCATCACGACTCAGGTCACGCACCACGGCTCCTTGAGCCCGTCGCGATCGGCAGGAATGTCCATGCCGAGCATGGCACGCTGCCGGTGCCGCCCTGGCACGTGCTGCCGCGCACGATTGTCGATACCGGCCTGGAGATCGCACAGTTGCTCGGGCTGCTGATGAAGGCCGCCTACCAGCACCGCACCGTCACGCTGGCAGTACTGACCGACACGCTCAAGCTGCCGGCATTGGTGGTCAATGAAATCGCGGCCGTCGCCGTGCGCGAGCGCCTGCTGGAGATCGCGCACCGCGGCGCCAGCGACCTGGATGTGCGCTTCCGGCTCACCGACGCCGGCTATACCCGCGCGGCGGAAGCCTCGGCGCGCTGCAGCTATGTCGGCACTGCGCCGGTCACGCTGGACGCATACCTCGATGCCGTCAAGCGCCACTCGGTCAACCAAGCTTCCGTGACCAAGGCGGACGTTACTGCCGCCTTCCATGACCTGGTGATCCCGGTCCACCTGCTCGACGCAATCGGCATGGCGCTGAACACCTGCCGCGCGCTGATGATCTACGGCCCGGCCGGCAGCGGCAAGACCTACCTAGCGCAACGACTGGGCACATTATTGCCCGGTGCCGTGCCGGTGCCGCATGCCATCACCGTCGCCGGCGAAATCATCCAGGTGTTCGATCCGCTGGTTCATGTGCCGTTCGACGACAGCGAAGCCTCGCTGGCGCGCCGCTCGCTGGACCGCCGCTGGGTCCTGTGCCATCGCCCGGTAGTGCTGTCCGGCGGCGAGCTGACGCTGTCCATGCTGGACCTGCGCTATGACCGTGTCTCCGGCTTCTACCAGGCGCCTCCTCACATGAAGGCCAACAACGGCATCTACATCATCGATGACCTGGGCCGCCAGCTGGTTGGCGTCAGCGACCTGCTGAACCGCTGGATCGTGCCGCTGGATCGCGGCATTGACATGTTCACGCTGCAAACCGGCGTGCGCTTCTCGGTGCCGTTCGATGTCTGGCCAGTGTTCTCGACCAACCTCGAACCGTCGGAGCTGGGCGACGACGCCTTCCTGCGCCGGCTCGGCAGCAAGCTCTACGTGGGCCCGCTGTCGGTCGACGACTACCGCGAAGTCTATCAACGCACCGCCGCTGGCTTCGGACTGGCCAGCACAGATGCGATGTTCGATTTCCTGGTCGACAGCCTGCACTACGCCAGCGATACGCCGCTGCTGGCCTGCATCCCGCGCGACCTGCTGCGCCTGGTGGACTCGGGCGTGCGCTACCACGGTCAGCCCGCGCAGGTCACCGAGGCAGGCCTGCTGTCTGCATGGCAAGGCTATTACGGGCTGCGCGCCTCGGCCGACGCCATGCCATCGCTGGGCGCTGGCCATCGATGGCCAGATGACCAGCGCGCCGCAAGCTGAACTGCACCACCGAATCATCGGACAACTGTAGGGGGAGAATCATCATGAAAAACACACGCGCAATCCTGATGCTGCTGATTGCCCTTGTCGCCGGCGTGGCGGCAGTGGTCTCCGCGTCGCGATGGCTGGTCCAGCAGTCGTCCAGTTCGGTCAGGCAGGTGGTCGTCGCCGCAAATGACCTCAACCTCGGCCAGCCGCTCAACGGCAGCCAGCTGCGCATGGTCAGCTGGCCGACAGGCAGCGTGCCGCCCGGCGCGTTTGAAGACATGAAGGCGCTGGAGGGCCGCGTGGTCCGCACCAGCCTGCAGCGCGGCGAGCCCGTCCTCGACGCCAAGCTGGCGCCGGTGGGCACCAAGGGTGGCTTGTCCGCCGTGATCAATGACGGCAAGCGTGCCATCACGGTCCGCGTCAACGACGTGGTGGGCGTGGCCGGCTTCGCGCTGCCGGGCAACTACGTCGACGTGATCGTCAATACCAACGAAGAAGCCAAGACCGCGCAGAGCGGCAGCATCTCGAAGATCGTGCTCGAGAAGATCCTGGTGCTGGCGGTGGCACAGCAGGTCAGCCGCGACGACACCCAGCCCAAGGTGGTCAATGCGGTGACGCTGGAAGTCACCCCCGAACAGGCCGAGAAGCTCGACGTGGCGCGCAGCGTCGGCACGCTGTCGCTGGTGCTGCGCAACCAGATGGATGTGGCCGACATCAACACCGGCGGCGCCACCAAGGGAACGCTGCTTGGCAAGACACCGGAGGCACCGGCCAAGGTGGTGACCAAGACCGAGACGCGCACCGTAGTCAAGACTCGCACGGTGGCGGCGGCGCCCGCACGCTCGGGCAACTGCATCGGCGTGCTGGCAGGCATGCAGGGCGGCGTCGAGTGCTTCTGAGCACCTGCGCCAGGCATCCAACGAATTCTGAGCTGCAACACAGCCTCTCCGGGGGGAGATTCAAAATGAACCAGAAACGATCCGAAGCTGCTGGCGGCACCCGCATCCTGGTGCTTGCCGCCATCCTCTGCACGCCGCTGGCCGCCGCGGCACAGGCCGCCATCGAGGCCGGCAGCCTGACCAAGGCAACCGCACCGGCTGCCGCCAAGGCCCCCCAGGGCCCGATGCAGATGACCATCAGCATGACGCCCGGAGCCGCCGCGCCGGCCGCGTCGGCTCCGCCCGTGACTTCCGGGGATGCGCGCGGGCCCAACTGCACTGGCGCGATCCGCAGCGAATCAAGCGTGATGGTGCCGGTCGGCAAGTCACAGCTGATCACGCTGCAGGAGCCGGTGCGCAACCGCACGCTGGGCAATCCCAATGTGGTGCAGGCCACCATGGTGTCGCCGCAGACGCTCTACGTGCTGGGCCGCGCGGTGGGCACCACCAACATGATCGTGCAGGGCCGCAGCGGCTCTTGCAGCATCATCAACGTGGTGGTGAATGCCGACGCCGGCGGGCTGCAGACTTCGCTGGGTCAGCTGTTGCCCGGCGAGCCCGGCATCCGCGTCATGACCGCCGCCGATAACCTGGTGCTGACCGGCAGCGTCACCAATGCACAGACCGCGCAGCAAGCCATGGAAATCGCCCAGGCCTATGCCAATGCCGCGCAGGGCGGCGAAGGCAACAAGAAGGGCGGCGTGCTGAACATGCTGTCGGTGGATACCCCGCAGCAGGTCATGCTGGAAGTGAAGGTGGCAGAGGTGTCCAAGACGCTGCTGAACCAGCTCGGCTCGACGGTGAACCTGCAGGGCGGCTTCGGTTCCTGGAGCGGCGGGCTGGTGACTTCGCTGCTGACCGGCGCCTCGAGCGCGATCTTCGCCAGCAAGGCCAACAACCGGCCATTCGATATCGCCATCGACGCGCAAAAGAATGACAGCCTGGTCAAGATCCTGGCCGAGCCGAACCTGGTCACCATCAGCGGGCAGGAAGCCAGCTTCCTCGCAGGCGGCAAGATCTATATCCCGGTGGCGCAGGCCAATGTGCTGAACGGGGCCGGCACGGTCACGCTGCAGGAAGAAGAGTTCGGCGTCGGCCTGAAGTTCACGCCTACGGTGCTGGCCAACGGCCGCATTCACCTGAAGGTATCGCCGGAGGTGTCCGAGTTGTCGCCCACTGGCGCCACCATACGCGGCGGCACCCTGGCCGGCCAGTCGATCTTGCCGGTGATCACCACCCGCCGCGCCTCCACCACCGTGCAGATGCGCGACGGCGAGAGTTTTGCCATCGGCGGCTTGCTGACAGACAGCGCGCGCGGCTCGCTCAAGGCGCTGCCGGGTGCGGGCGAAGTGCCGGTGCTGGGCACGCTGTTCCGCAGCACGCAGTACCAGCAGGACCTGACCGAACTGGTGTTCGTCATCACGCCGCGGCTGGTCAAGCCGATGCAGACCAGCAACTACCCGCTGCCCACCGACAGCTTCTCCACACCCAACCCGCTGTCGCTGTACTTCATGGGCAATATGGAAGGCAGCGGCAAGCGTGCCCCGCAACCCGTGCCGGCACCGTCGCAGCCCGCCGCACCGGCCGCAGCACCCGCCACGCCGCCCACGGCACCGCGCAGCGAAGGCGCGCCCGGCACTTCGGTCTCGGCCGTGCCGAACGGCAAACCGCTGGATGAGCCCGCGCCGGCCGCACCGGAACCAGCCGCCGCCGCAAGCACGCGTCCGGCCCTGCCGGCCCCGGCGCCCGCCCGCAACACGGCGACGGCGGCCGCGCCCCCGGCCGAGGACACCACCGCGCGCATCGCCCGCATCGAGGCCACCGCCGCCCGCCTGGCCCAGGCCAGGGCCGCGGCTACTGCCGGCCGCACCGCATCGGGCGGCAACTGATCCGCCGCGCCACCTGCAGAACCGGAGAACGACCATGAACAAGACACTTAAGCTTTCGCGCGGCGCCGCCGCCCTGGTGCTCGGCAGCCTGGCCTGCCTGGGACTGTCGGCCTGCATGACCTCGACGCCGGTGTGGGACGGCCAGCGCGGCGTAGCGCTGGCCACCGTCACGCAGATGCAGATCATCAATCCCGACGCGCCTGCCGGGCTGCCCACTGTCACCGGTACCGATGGCAAGACGGCGGTGGCAGCGATGAAGAACTTCGACCGTTCGCTGTCAGGGAGCCAGCAAGGCGGCGCACCCTCCATGACTATCGACTTCGGCGCCGGCGGCTATGGCGGCGTGGGCCTGGGTGGCAACGGCCGCTGAGCACCGGAACCGCGGGAGACCATCATGTCTACATCGGGCTTCACACGATCCAGGCCGACGCGGCGCGCGCACCAGCGTGGCGCGGTTGCCATCATCGTGGGACTGTCGCTGGCGGTGCTGATCGGCTTTGTCGGGCTGGCGCTCGATCTGGGCAAGCTCTATGTAACCAAGAGCGAGCTGCAGAACAGCGTCGATGCCTGCGCGCTGGCTGCTGCGCGCGATGTAACGGGCGCCACGCCGCTGCTCGTTTCCGAGGCGGCCGGCCTGGCCACCGGCACGAGCAACGCTGCCATGTTCCAGGGCAAGGCAGTGGAAATGTTCGAGAATCTCAACGTCTCATATAGCGATACACCTGACAGCACCTTCTACACCAAGAACGACGTTCCGTACCCGCTGGACAAGGTGAAGTACGTGAAATGCACCGCCGAGCGCACGGGCATTGCCCACTGGTTCATCCATATGCTCAACCTGCTGCCGGGGATCGATATCAAGGCCAGTACCGTCAATGCCATGGCTGTCGCCACCACCACCAGCGCGCAAGCCGCCTGTGCCATCCCGGTTTATGTCTGCTCGCCGCCAACGGCGAATCCGGCGAAGACCGCGTACAACCGGGGCGACTGGATCAAGTCCAGGGTCGATCCGAGCGACCCATACGGTCCTGGCAGCTTTGGCTGGGCTGACCTTTCGCCTCCGGCAGGCGGCGCTTCTGAACTGGCCGATCTGCTTGCCGGCAGCGGACAGTGCGACCTGCCGGTGGTGGGCTCCAAGGTGGGCGAGCCAGGCAGCATCGCATCGCTGATCGCGGCGTGGAATACCCGCTTCGGGATCTATACCGGCTCATACAAGGGACCGAAGGACGGGGCACCCGACTTTACCGGCTATGCCTACACCACGACCACGTGGAATGCGCCGAACGGTGGCAACGCCTACCCTGACTTTATCCAGAAGCGGGCAATCAACGAGCCATTCCAGACTGATAGTGGGTTGGACATCAAGGGCACTCCATCACCCAGGCCGGTGCATCAGGCCGGCGCCGATCGCAGGTTGGTACAGGTGCCGATGGTGAACTGCAATGACCTTGCCGAGGACAAGCAAGCTACGGTGATCGCCTGGACCTGCATGCTGATGGTAGAGCCAATGCAGGAACAGAGCGCAAAGGCTGTGACCACCCTCGAATATCTGGGCGACTCGAAGGACCCCACCAGCCCGTGCGCGACCCAGGGCGTGCCCGGGTCCAGTACGGGCCCAGGCCCCCGTGTGCCGGTGCTGGTGCAATAGGAGCGAATCATGGCGCAATGCAGGCAGCACAGGAGCAAGCTGCGCGGGGTGGTCGCGGTGGAGTTCGCACTGGTCCTGGTGCCCTTGCTGATCCTGGTGACCGGGGTGGCGGAGTACGGGCGCGCGATCTACCAGTACAACGCCCTGACCAAGGCCACGCGCGATGCGGCACGCTTCCTTTCGCAATATGCGCCCAGCGAGCCGAACTACCCGGTTGACCAGGCGAAATGCATCGCCGTCTATGGCAAGACCACCTGCGGTGGCGCGGCACTTGTGAAAGGCCTCAGTACGTCGATGGTGGTCGTCTGTGACCGCGTTGACTCGACCGGCTGCGGCAGCAAGCAGTTTGCCAACGTCGCCATCTACGAGGGGGGCGACAGTTCACGCCCGCCGGCGGGCACCATCAATCTGGTTGAAGTGAAGATCTCGGGCTTTACCTACTCGCCAATCCAGTCCTACCTCAAGGTGGGAGCCCTGGCGTTCTCCGATATCGCAACGGTAATGAGGCAGGTGCTATGACTCCAATCCGTGCCATGCACCCGCGTTCACGCCAGGCCGGCGCAACCGCCATCGAATTCGCCCTGGTTGCCAGCATCTTCTTCATGCTGCTGATCGGCATTGCCGAGTTCTCCCGTGTGCTTTTTTACTGGAACACCGCCGGTGAGGTGACCCGGCTGGGTGCACGCATCGCGGTGGTTTGCGACGCCAAAGACACCGCCATCAAGGCCAAGATGACCCAGCTGATGCCCCTGCTGAAGGCCACCAATATTCAGGTCGCCTACGAACCAAGCGGCTGCGACGCTGACGCCAATGCCGCGCGCAGTTCCTGCCGCTCGGTCACCGTCAGCGTGGCCGACGTCTCGGTCAAGACCTTTATTCCGGTCGTTCCGATTACGGTGTCGATGCCGTCGTTCTCAACCACGTTGCCGCGGGAGAGCCTGGACTCTTCCACCAGCGGCCCGATCTGCAACTAGCGCGCATGAACCAGGAGCACACCATGCTCAGAATTCTGATCGTTTCCGAAGACGCCGACCGGCTTGCCGAGATCAACCGGCTCAGCGCCGTAATTGGCAACTTCCAGGCCATGACGCTGCAGGAGGGCCTGTCGCGTATCCCGTTCCATGCCAGCCGGCTGCGCATGGCCGACCTGCTCATCCTGGAACTGCCGGCCATCAATGCCTCGCAGATGCAGGCCATCGAGACGCTGCGCCAGCAACACCCTGAACTGCCCTGCATCCTGATCACGCAGGCGCCCAGCTCCGAGGTGCTGATCAAGGCCATGCGCGCCGGCATCCGCGATGTGCTGTCGTGGCCGCTGGACAAGGGACAGCTGGCCGAGGCGCTCAAGCGCGTGGAAGCCGGCCATGTGCCGCGTGCGCAAGAGACCGGACAGGTGATTTCGGTAATCTCGTGCAAGGGCGGCGCGGGTACCAGCTTCGTTGCGGCCAACCTGGGCGATGCGCTGGCCCGGCACCTTGACAAGCGCGTGCTGGTGGTGGACCTGAACCGGCACTTCGGCGACCTGACCTATATCGTCAGCGACAAGACCCCGCCCTCCACACTGCCCGATATCTGCAGCCAGATCGACCGTATGGATGCCGCCTTCCTGGAAGCCTGCCTGGTGCATGTGGACAACGGTTTCGACGTGCTGGCGGGTGCGGCCGATCCGATCAAGGCCAGCCAGATCCAGAAGGACAAGCTGGAGTGGATCCTGTCGGTGGTGCAGCCGGCCTATGACTTCGTGATCTTCGACCTGGGCCAGAGCATCGACCCATTGTCGATCGGCGTGCTGGACCACAGCGACCGCATCTGCGTGGTGGCCGAGCCAGCCATCTCTTTCGGGCGACCGGGCCGTCGGCTGCTCGATATCCTGCGTGCGCTGCACTACCCCACCGACAAGGTCCGGCTGGTGCTGAACCGCACCGGCCGCAAGAACGAGATGCCGCGCGCAACGATGGAGGAGATCTTCGGCATGAAGGCCGCATTTACCCTGCCCGACGACCCCGCCGCCGTGGATGAGGCCGTCAGCCACGGCGAGCCTGTCGCCAAGCTGAGCCGGCGCAGCGCCATGGCGCGCGCGCTGCAGGCCATGGCCACGCAGCTGTGCGCCACGCCGGAAGCCGAGCGGCGCAGCAGGCCCGAAGTGGTATCGCCGCTGCGCAGGCTGATGCTGCGCGCGCGGAGCACCTGAATACCCAGACAACGGCCAGCCAGGACGGCGGCCAACCGAAGCCGATAACGAGGAGCTCATCATGTCCATTCGCGAACAGCTGGCCAATGCCGGGCCCGCCTTCACTGCCAACGGCAACGCCGCAATCCAGTTTGCGACCTCGGCAGCCTCCGTGTCGGGCGGCTACCACCAACTCAAGCGCGACGTGCACGAGACCGTGCTGGACCGCGTGGAGCTGGAGCGGCTGGCGCGCTATCCGCAGGAGCAGGTGAGGCAGGAGATCGCTGCGCTGGTCAACCTGATCATCGACGAACAGAAAGTGCTGCTCAACGAAAACGAGCGGCGCCAGCTGACGGTTGAGATCTACGACGAGATGTTCGGCTTCGGCCCGCTCGAGCCCCTGCTTCAGGATCCCACCGTGTCGGACATCCTGGTCAACACCGCACGCCAGACCTATGTGGAGCGGCGCGGCAAGCTGGAACTGACCGACGTGGTGTTCTACGACGACGCGCACCTGATGAAGGTGATCGAGAAGATCGTGTCGCGCGTGGGGCGCCGCATCGACGAGACCAGCCCGATGGTCGACGCACGCCTGCCGGACGGCTCGCGCGTCAACGCCATTATCCCGCCCTCTGCCATCGACGGCCCGCTGCTGTCGATCCGCCGCTTTTCCGTGAATCCGCTGCAGGTGTCCGACCTGGTGAACCTGCGCAGCCTGACGCCGCCGATGGCGCAGCTGTTGCAGGCGCTCTCGCAGGCCAAGGTCAACGTGCTGGTGTCGGGCGGCACCGGCAGCGGCAAGACCACGCTGCTGAACATCCTGTCGGGCTTTATCCCGGAAGACGAGCGCGTGGTCACCATCGAGGATGCGGCCGAACTGCAGCTGCGCCAGCCCCATGTGCTGCGGCTGGAAACGCGGCCGCCCAATATCGAGGGCAAGGGCGAGATCACCCAGCGCGCACTGGTGCGCAACGCACTGCGCATGCGCCCCGACCGCATCATCCTGGGCGAAGTGCGCGGCGGCGAGGCGCTGGACATGCTCAATGCAATGAACACCGGCCACGAGGGCTCGCTCACCACGATCCACGCCAACACCCCGCGCGACGCGCTGACGCGCCTGGAGAACATGGTCAGCATGGCCGGCCTGACCATGCCGGCCAAGGCCATGCGCCAGCAGATCGCCTCGGCCATCACGGTGATCGTGCAGGCGGCGCGCATGACCGACGGCCGGCGCAAGATCATCAGCATCCAGGAGATCACCGGCATGGAGGGCGACATCATCAATATGCAGGAGATCTTCACCTTCCAGCGCACGGGCGTGGACAAGGATGGCACGGTCCGCGGCAATTTCCGGGCGACCGGGGTGTATCCCAAGTTCGCCGAGCGGCTGCGCGTGTTCGGCGTGGGGCTGCCGGATGAGACCTATGATCCGGCCAAGCGCTTCGAAGTCTGATCCGCCTGGCACGATACAACAACAAACAATTCCGGGGAGCTACACATGAGCACGATCTTCTACGCCTTCGGCATTCTGCTGTTCGTGGCCGTGGTGCTCTGCGTCGAAGGCATTTACCTGTGGTGGAGCAACGCCCATGGCCCCGCGGCCAGGCGCATCGAGGCGCGGCTGCGGGCGCTGTCGGCGGGAGGACATGTCAGCGCAGAGCAGTTGTCCATCCTGAAGAAGCGCATGCTGGCGGGCTCGCCGCGCTTGCAGAAGTGGCTGATGAGCGTGCCCCGCGTGGGCACGCTGGACCGGTGGCTGGAACAATCCGGCAGCACCTGGTCGGTGGCGCAACTGCTGGGCTACTGCGCGATGGTGGCGCTGTGCACGGTGGCACTGATTCCGCTGTTGCCGATACCGGGACCGCTGGTGCTCGCCGGCGCGGCGCTGGCCGCCATGCTGCCAGTGCTGCATGTGATGCGTCTGCGCGGCAAGCGGATCAAGAAGATGGAGGCACAGCTGGCTGATGCCGTCGACATGATCAGCCGTGCCCTGCGCGCCGGGCACTCGTTCAGCGGCGCGCTCGGCATGGTCGGGCAGGAAATGAAGGCCCCGATCGGGCCGGAGTTCCGCACAACCTTCGAGGAAATCAATTATGGCGTGGCGCTGGACGAGGCCATGACCAACCTTGCCATCCGGGTGCCGGTGGGCGACCTGCGCTATTTCGTGATCGCGGTGCTGATCCAGCGTGAAAGCGGCGGCAACTTGGCGGAGATCCTCGACACCATCGGCACGATGGTGCGCGAGCGGCTGAAGCTGTTCGACAAGATCCGTGTGCTGTCGGCAGAAGGCAAGATGTCTGCGTGGGTGCTGGGGTTGCTGCCCTTCTGCACTGCCGGACTGATCCTGGTGGTCAATCCAGGCTTCATGAAGGTGCTGTGGGAAGACCCACTCGGCTTGCGCATGATCGGCGGCGCAGTAGTCTCGATGACCTTTGGTGTGCTGTGGATGCGCAAGATCATCCGAATCCGGGTCTGAAGGCGCAATGCACGGTACCGGTACATGCAGTGCTCGAAGAAGCAGGGCTTGGACAGCCATCCTGACGGGAGTCCATCATGCAAGGCATTATCCAGGGGTTTCAGGCAGACCAGTTGGTCGTGCTCGCGCTGATCTTCGTGGCGGCGTTCGGCACAGTGTTGGGGATGCTGTACGTGTTTTCGCCCAACCGCTTGCGCGGGCGGGCGGAGCAAATGGCAGGCCAGGCGGGCCAGCTCGGGGCTGATCCTGGCAAGCAGAATGCGCTATTCGAAAAGCTGGTGCAATGGGCGCAGCCGGTATCGCGGCTGTCACTGCCCAAGGAAGGCTGGGAGGGCTCGCAGCTGCGCGTGCGCTTCATGAACGCCGGCTGGCGCAATGCCAGTGCCGCACCACTCTACTTTGGGGCCAAGACCGTTCTGGCCATCGCCCTGCCGATGATCGGGCTGCTGGCAGCCACCGGCCAGCCGGGGCTGCAGGACCGGAACATCATGTTCGTGTTGCTGGCGGTGCTGGGTGCGATCGGCTACTACCTGCCCAACGTCGTTCTCGCACGCAAGGTCGCGCAACGCCAGCGTACGGTGTTCGAAGAGTTCCCGGACGTGATCGATCTGCTGACCGTCTGCGTGGAAGCCGGCCTCGGGCTCGATGCGGCGCTGATGCGCGTGGCCGACGAGCTGGCGCTGCGCTGCCCGGTGCTGGCCGATGAGCTCCAGCTGTTGCTGCTGGAGCTGCGCTCGGGCTTCTCTAAGGAGAAGGCGCTGTCGAACCTGTCGGTGCGCACCGGCGTGGAAGACGTGGACAAGTTCGCCTCCATGCTTATCCAGGCCGACCGATTCGGCACCAGCCTGGGCGAGTCCCTGCGCGTACTGTCCGACATGCTGCGCACCAAGCGCCGCATGCGGGCCGAGGAGCAAGCCGCCAAGATCGCGCTCAAGCTGCTGTTCCCGCTGATCTTCACCATCTTCCCGTCGCTGTTGCTGGTGCTGCTCGGGCCAGCCTTTATCCAGATCTATCGCGTCCTGCTGCCGACCATGGGCGGACAGGGAGGGTAGTACTTCCGGGAAACCGCGATCGTTTCCCCCGGCTGTCTCCCGGTGCAATGCCGGCTAGACAGTCACTTGCCCGGACCTGGTTCCGGGCTTTTTTGCTTGCTGGCGGGATCCGCGGGACTTGACCAGACGGGCTGGCTTCTTAAGAATGCAGGCAACCGCCTGCCGCCGTAGCGGCCCATGCAGCGAGCCCCATGCGCCTTTCGGAGTCCCCATGAAGCTACGCATCCTGAGCGACCTCCATATCGAGCACAACATGCCGCAGTCCGTGCCCGACTGCGACGCCGCCATCGTGGTGCTGGCCGGCGACATCGCCAACGGGCGCGACGGCATCGACTGGGCCGCGCGCACCTTCAGCCAGCCGGTGGTCTACGTGCCCGGCAATCACGAATACTACGAAAGCAACTTCGATACCGTGGATCGCCTGATGGCCGAAGCCACCGAGGCGCACCCAGGCATACAGGTGCTCAATGGCACAGTGGCCGAATTCAACGACGCCCACGGACGGGTACGCATCATCGGCACCACCTGGTGGACTGACTACTCCCTGTTCGGGACCGACCGGCGCGATGACGCGATGCAGGCTTGCGCGGCGGTGATGCTGGACCATCGGCTGATCGAACTCCACGGCGACGACGGCCATCCACGACATTTCACGCCCCAGGACGCGCTGGCGCGCCACCAGGCCGCGTCGGCCTGGCTGGCGGAGCAGCTGGCGCAACCCTACGATGGCAAGACCGTGGTGGTCACGCACCACGGCCCTGACCTGGGCAGCCTGGACCCGCGCTACTCGCACGACCTGGTCTCCGGCGGCTTCCTGTCGCGCCGGCCCGACCTGGTAGCAAAGGCGGACCTGTGGATCCACGGCCATACCCACACCAGCTTCGACTACTGCATCGATGATTCGCGCGTGGTCTGCAACCCCCGCGGCTACGTCAGCCGCCGCACCGGCGAGCTTGAAAACAAGCGCTTCGACTGGTGCTGCGTGGTCGAGATCTGACCCGGCCGCCCCAGCGAGAGCCTGCTGCCGCGCCCCAAACAAAAACCCCCGCGGGCTCGCGCCCGCGGGGGTTTTCCAAGACAGCCTGCCCTTGAGGGCAGTCGGTCGGCGATGAATTACATCATGCCTTCCATGCCGCCCATGCCGCCCATGCCGCCCGGCATTGCCGGAGCCGACTCTTCCTTCGGCGATTCGGCAACTGCGCAGTCGGTGGTCAGCATCAGCGAAGCCACCGAAGCGGCGTTCTGCAGTGCGGTGCGGGTGACCTTGGTCGGGTCCAGCACGCCCATTTCCACCAGGTCGCCGTACTCGCCCGAAGCGGCGTTGTAGCCGTAGTTGCCCTTGCCTTCGATAACCTTGGCAACGACCACCGAAGCTTCTTCACCGGCGTTCAGCACGATCTGGCGCAGCGGCTCTTCCATGGCGCGCAGCACGATCTTGATACCGGCGTTCTGGTCGGCGTTTTCGCCGGTCAGTGCCGAGATCGCAGCGCGGGCACGCAGCAGGGCCACACCACCGCCGGGGACGATGCCTTCTTCCACCGCAGCGCGGGTGGCGTGCAGGGCGTCTTCCACGCGGGCCTTCTTTTCCTTCATTTCGACTTCGGTGGCAGCGCCAACCTTGATCACGGCAACACCGCCGGCCAGCTTGGCCACGCGCTCTTGCAGCTTCTCACGGTCGTAGTCCGAGGTCGCTTCTTCGATCTGGGCGCGGATTTGCTTGACGCGGCCTTCGATCGCAGCTGCGTCGCCGGCGCCGTCGATGATGATGGTGTTTTCCTTGCCGATCTCGATGCGCTTGGCCTGGCCCAGGTCGTTCAGGCCAGCCTTTTCCAGCGTCAGGCCGATTTCTTCAGCGATGACGGTGCCGCCGGTCAGGATGGCGATGTCTTCCAGCATGGCCTTGCGGCGGTCGCCGAAGCCCGGGGCCTTGACGGCGGCGGTCTTCAGGATGCCACGGATGTTGTTGACCACCAGGGTCGCCAGGGCTTCGCCCTCGACGTCTTCAGCGACGATCAGCAGCGGGCGGCCGGCCTTGGCCACTTGCTCCAGCACCGGCAGCAGGTCGCGGATGTTGCTGATCTTCTTGTCGAACAGCAGCACGAACGGGCTGTCCAGCTGGACAACCTGCTTTTCCGGGTTGTTGATGAAGTACGGCGACAGGTAGCCGCGGTCGAACTGCATGCCTTCCACGACTTCCAGCTCGTCGGCCAGCGACTTGCCGTCTTCAACCGTGATCACGCCTTCCTTGCCGACCTTGTCCATGGCTTCGGCGATGCGCTCACCGATGGAGGTGTCGCTGTTGGCCGAGATCGCGCCAACCTGGGCGATTTCCTTGCTGGTGGTGGTGGGCTTGCTGACCTTCTTCAGCTCTTCCACGGCGGCGGCAACAGCCTTGTCGATGCCGCGCTTCAGGTCCATCGGGTTCATGCCGGCGGCAACGAACTTCATGCCTTCGCGCACGATCGACTGGGCCAGCACGGTTGCGGTGGTGGTACCGTCACCGGCGTTGTCGCTGGTCTTGGAAGCCACTTCCTTGACCATCTGGGCGCCCATGTTCTGCAGCTTGTCCTTCAGCTCGATTTCCTTGGCCACGGACACGCCGTCCTTGGTCACGGTCGGGCCGCCGAAGCTGCGCTCCAGCACCACGTTGCGGCCCTTCGGGCCCAGGGTCACCTTGACTGCGTTGGCGAGGATGTTCACGCCTTCGACCATCTTGGCACGTGCGGCGTCGCCGAACACTACGTCTTTAGCTGCCATTCTTGAATCTCCTGAAATCTGTACGGGGTGGCGGTCAGTTGGTGAATTACTTGTTCACCACGGCCATGATGTCTTCTTCGCGCATGACCAGCAGTTCCTGGCCTTCCACCTTCACGGCCTGGCCGGCGTACTTGCCGAACAGCACGCGGTCACCGACCTTGACGTCGAGGGCGATGTTGTTGCCCTTGTCATCCTTCTTGCCAGGACCGATTGCCAGCACTTCGCCTTGATCGGGCTTCTCGGCAGCGTTGTCGGGAATCACGATACCGGACGCGGTCTTGGTTTCGTTGTCCAGACGCTTCACGATCACGCGGTCGTGCAAAGGACGCAGATTCATACGGACTCCTAGATACAAAGTGAGTTTTTGATCACAAATCGGCCGGCTACCGAGGCGACGGCCGTCAGAAATGTTCAGGTGTCGCAGGAGGCTGTTAGCACTCACCCCTGACGAGTGCTAATTATAGGGACGGGGTAGGGGCATTTCAAGACGCGGGGGTGATGCGGGTTTTCCCGAGGGGCTGTCGATGCCTTGCGCGGCATGGGCTCCCGGCCGGCAACGACCCGCCTGTAGGAATAATCCCGGCACCCATTCGGGCGTGTGCCTGACAGCGCAACGTGGTGCCGCTGCCTAGACTGGGCTTGTCGCCGCGCGCCCGTCTTGGCCGGATGTACGGCGTACGCCGCGCCGAGCGCTTCCGTTGCCGGCGCCTCAGACAGCGACTCTGGAGGTATTCCATGGATACGAAACAGCCCGCTCGCCTTACCCGAATCGCCAGTGTGATTGCCGCAGGCCTGGCTGGCCTCAGCTGCGCTGCTGCGATTGCCCAGACAAGCGCCACCCCCGCCACTCCGGCCACCCCGGCCACGCCGGCAACCCCTGCTGCCCAGGGCATGCCCGCGACCCCGGCGACCCCGGCGATGCCAGCAACTTCTGCCACGCCGGCAGGCAGCCAGGGCGTGCCGCCGGGCATGACCCAGGTCGAACCGCCGAAGGACCCGCTGGTGGAACGCCGCGAGGCACGCCAGAAGGCCGCCGCCGAGTACAAGGCCAAGAAGAAGGCAGCCAAGGGTGAGTACAAGGAAGAAGTCGGCGCTGCCAAGCAGGAGCGCAAGGTAGAGAACAAGGCAGCAGATGCAACGGCCAAGCAGGAAATGGCCGCACCAAAGCAATAGCGCCAGCCTTTGCACGACGGGTGGCCGGGATCAACCGGCCACCTTCTTTTTGCCGGACATACCCCTCCCGTTTGTCCTTCGGCAGCACCCGGACCCTGGCGGCTTGCAAGCGGCAGGATCGCGCCTAGACTCGATACGAGCAAGTCGCGCGCCTTTCTGCCCGGCTTGCCATCCGCGCCATGCCCGCTGCCCACCCACGCCACTGGTTCGCAGGCCTTCTCCTGTCCGGCCTGGTGGGCGCGCTCAGCCTGTGCAGCACGTTTGCCGTAGCGCAGCAGAAGCCGGCGCCGGCGTCCGCGCCTGTTGCTGCCCCCACGGCGAAAGCCGCAACCGGCAAGGCCGATTCTAGGCCGCGCGGCCTCAACCTGGCCAACAAGCCGCGCAAGGGCGACTTCGACGTGATGGTCAACAGTCGCGTCATCCGCGTGCTGGTGCCTTACAGCCGCACCCTCTACTTCAGCGACAAAGGCCACGAGCGCGGAATTACCGCAGAACTGGTGCGGGAATTCGAGCGCTACCTGAACAAGACCTACGCCAATCGACTTGGCAAGCGCCCGCTCACTGTCCTCATCATCCCCACCACGCGCGACCGGCTGCTGCCCGACCTGGCGGCGGGCCTGGGCGATATCGCCGCAGGCAACCTGACCGAGACCGAGGCACGGCTGAAGCTGGTCGACTTTGCCGCACCGCGTGACCGCAAGCCAGTGCGCGAGCTGATCGTGACCGGCCCGAAGTCGCCGGCGCTGAAAAGCCTGGACGACCTGGCGGGCAAGACCGTGCACGTGCGCCGCGCGAGCAGCTACTACGAAAGCCTGACTGCACTGAACAACCGCCTGCGCCAGTCCGGCAAGGCGCCAATGCAGCTGGTGCTGCTGCCCGACGCGCTTGAAGACGAAGACGTGCTCGAGATGGTGAATGCGGGCCTGCTGGAGATCGTCGTGGTCGACGACTGGAAGGCCGCAATGTGGGTGCAGATCCTGCCTGACATCAAGGTGCGCCAGGACCTGGCGGTGCGCGAAGGCGGCTATGTCGGCTGGGCCTTCCGCAAGGACAGCCCGCAGTTGCGGCAGGTGATCGACGACTTCTATGTCAACTACGTCAAGAAGCAGGGCGTGGCGGAATACCTGCTCAAGCAATCCATGCGCCGGATCAAGCAGATCAGGAACAATACCGAGGACGCCGAATACAAGCGCTTCCAGCAGACCGTTGCCTTCTTCGAAAAGTACGGCAAGGACTATGGCTTCGACCCGCTGATGCTGGCGGCACAGGGCTTCCAGGAGTCACAGCTCAACCAGCAGGCGCGCAGCCGCGTGGGCGCCGTCGGCATCATGCAGATCATGCCCGCCACCGGCAAGGAACTGAACGTGGGCAATATCCAGATGGTCGAGTCCAACATCCACGCTGGCGCCAAGTACATGGACCGGCTGATGACGAAGTACTTCCCTGACGCGCATTTCTCGGAATCCAACCGGCCGTTGTTCGCCTTTGCCAGCTACAACGCCGGGCCCGGCAATATCGCCAAGATGCGCAAGGAGGCTGCGGCGCGCGGGCTGGACCCCGACAAGTGGTTCAACAATGTCGAGATCGTGGTGGCCGAGAAGATCGGCATCGAAACCACCACCTATGTGCGCAACATCTACAAGTACTACGCAGCCTACCGGCTCACGCAGGACCGGGAGGCCGCGCGTGAGCGGGCACTGAAGGAAGTCCGGAAGTAGCGGCGGCCACGCCGCATGGATCAGTCGGCCAGTCCGCTGGCGTCGATATAGCCCAGCGCCTCGGTCACGGCGCGGCGCGCCTTCAGCACATAGCAAACGCGGCGCTCCTGGATCGACAGCGCCAGCACATCGGCCTGCACCAGCTCCAGGAACACATGGCCGGCGCGCGCCAGGCTCAGCCGTGCAACCTGCGCCAGGTCAGTGGCCGGCAGGCCCGCCTCGCCGGCATCCAGCAGCGCACGGCAGATCCGGATCCGCGCGGGCTCGGTCATCAGCGCAAGGGTCAGCGTACTTTCCTGGGTCTCCATGGTCACACCTCGGTCTCCGGGCACGCCTCCGGTCCGCGACAGGCGGCGGCCGGGCGGTGCTGACGTAGTTTTCTTCCGCGCGGTTTTTCCCGCGCAGTTTTCCCCGTTCTACGCGGCTCGCCGCGCAAACGCAATAGGGTGGAGCCACGGCCCTGCAAACACTGGTGCGATTACAACAAACTGCGCAGCGGACAGCGAACGCCAGCCGCATTCGGGGGATGCGCGGTGCGGCTGCACCTCCCCTTCGGCGGCTGGCTGCCATCACACCATCAAGCCATCACGAAGGGCAGTTGGCGTTGGCGCTTGCCGGTCAGCGTGAACAGCGCATTGGCCACCGCCGGCGCGATTGGCGGCACGCCCGGCTCGCCCAGGCCGGTGGGGTTCTCCTGCGAGGGCACGAAGAACACGTCCACCACCGGCGCATCGGTGATGCGCGGCGGCGGATAGTCCGCGAAGTTGCTGTTCTTCACGGCGCCGTTCTCGATCTCGATGGCAAACCCCGGCCTGGTCATGGCCAGCCCGAACACGCAGGAACCCTGGATCTGGGCCTCGGCGGACATCGGGTTGACCACGCGGTTGGCATGCACGCCGGCGGTGACGCGATGCACGCGCGGCTCGCCCTTCACCACCGAAACGTCGACCACATACGCCACCACGGTGTTGAACGACTCGTGCACGGCCACGCCCCAGGCATGGCCCTTGGGCAGCTTGCGCTTGCCATAGCTGGACTTGTCCACGGCGAGCTGCAGCGCGGCGCGGTGGCGCGCGTGCTTCTTCTCGTCGAGCCGGGCCAGGCGGAATGCCACCGGGTCCTGCTTCGCGGCGGCGGCCATCTCGTCGGCCAGCGTTTCCTTGACGAAGGCGGTGTGGGTGTTGCCCACCGAGCGCCACCACAGCACCGGCACGTCCACCTGCGGGTGGTGCACCGACATCTGCAGCGGCAGGTCGTAGTCGTTCTCGACGATGCCCTCGGTCATGGTGGCGTCGACGCCGTTCTTGACCATGAAGGGCTCGAACGGCGTGCCCTTCAGGATCGACTGGCCGACGATGGTGTGCTGCCAGCCCACCACCTTGCCCTGCGCGTCCAGCCCGATGCGGGCGCGGTGCAGGTGCAGCGGGCGGTAGTAGCCGCCGCGGATATCGTCCTCGCGGCTCCACACCACCTTGAGCGGCTCGGTGTGGCCGGCGGCCACCCAGGCCTTGAGCACGTTGGCCGCCTCGACGATGTAGTCCGAGGTCGGCACCGCGCGCCGGCCGAAGCCGCCGCCGGCCATCATGGTGTTGAGCACCACCTTGTCCGGCGTCAGCCCCAGCGTGCGCGCCACCGCGGCCTGGTCGACGGTCTGGAACTGCGAGCCCACCCAGACCTTGACCGACTGCACCTTGCCGCCGGCCACTTCCGGCTGCAGCGTGCAGTTCAGCGGCTCCATCGGCGCGTGCGCCAGGTACGGGAAGCGGAAATCGGCCTCGATCTTGCGCGCGGCACCGTTGATGGCCGAGCCGATATCCCCGCTCCCCGCGCGCGCCACCATGCCGGGCTGGCCGGCCAGCTTTGCGTATTCATCGAAGAGCGCCTGCGACGACACCTTCGAGCCCGCGTCTTCCCACTGGATGTCGAGCGCGTCGCGGCCCATCTTGGCCGGCCAGTAGCCGCTGGCAATCACGGCCACGCCGCTGCCGCCGCGGTCAACCGGCACCTGCAGCACGCCGCGCACGCCCTGCACCGCGCGCGCCTTGTCGGCGCTGAAGCTCTTGACCTTGCCGCCAAAGCGCGGCGGGCGCGCCACCACGGCCACCACCATGCCTTTCAGGTGCGTGTCGATGCCGAACGGCGTGGTCGCGTCCATCTTGCCGCGCGCATCCAGCCGCGGCGTGGGCTTGCCGACGATGCGGAACTGCGACGGGTCTTTCAGCGTAACCCGCTGCGGCACGGGCAGCTCCATCGCCGCCGGCGCCAGTTCGCCGAAGGTGGCCCGGTGGCTGCCGGACGTGACCACCCCCTGCTCCACCTTGCAGCTGGCCGGATCGACCTTCCATTGCTGCGCGGCCGCCGCCACCAGCATCGCGCGGGCGCGCGCGCCCAGTTCGCGGTACTGCTGGAACGAGTGGTTCAGCGCGGTGGAGCCGCCGGTCATCTGCATGCCGAAGCCAGGGTCCTTGTACGGATCGCCGGCCGGCGCCAGCGTGGCGCGCACGTTGCGCCAGTCGGCGTCCAGCTCTTCGGCCAGCGCCATCGGCAATGCGGTGTGCACGCCCTGGCCGAATTCGAGCCGGTTCACGGCCACGGTCACGGTGTTGTCCGGCGCGATGATCAGGAATGCCTGCGGCGCCGGCGGCGGCGCCTTGGGCTTGGCGCCCTCCTGTGCCTGCGCCAGCGGGGCCACGCCCAGCGCCAGGCCGCTGCCGGCGAGGCCGGTCAGCTTCAGGAAACTGCGGCGGTCCAGCGTGGCCACGCCGGTGTTCGGGCGCGCTTCGCCGCTATCGCCGGCCTGGCCACCTGCCAGGACTTCGATGCCTCGGATACGCATATTGGTTTCCTCCCGCTCAGGCCAGCGCACGGGCGGCGTCTTTGATCGCCGCGCGGATGCGCTGGTACGTGCCGCAGCGGCACAGGTTGCCGGCCATGGCCTGGTCGATGTCGGCGTCGGTGGGCCGCGGCTTGGTGCGCAGCAGGCCGATGGCGCTCATCACCTGGCCGTTCTGGCAGTAGCCGCATTGCGCCACGTCGTGCTTGAGCCAGGCGTCCATCACGGCGCGCCCGACCTTGTCAGTGCCAATGCCTTCGATGGTGGTGATGCGCGCGCCGGCAGCGGCGGATACCGGCGTCACGCAGCTGCGCGTAGCCTGGCCGTTGACGTGCACGGTGCAGGCACCGCATGCGGCCATGCCGCAGCCGAACTTGGTGCCGGTCATTTCAAGGTTGTCACGCAGCGCCCACAGCAGCGGCGTGGACGGGTCCACGTCGACTTCACGGGTCTTGCCGTTGACGTTGATATTGAGGGTGGTCATGGGGGGACACTCCTTGGGTACGTTGCCCGCTGGTTCTTTCCAGTGCCCCGCCGGGCGCGGTGCGGCGCGCGGGCACTGCCCATGCGCCGCAGCCTGGCGCAAAGGACAAATGAGGATAGTGCAATTTCGGTCACCTTGCCGGACACCGTGCGCACTACCCTGCCCCCGAAGCCGTTTTGCACGAACTTTGGGCATGTGGCGGCTGTCCCTCATGAATCCCTTCGCTTTCCGATTTCTGTCGCCGCAACAGTGCCATCGACTATTCCAGAACACACTTATTCCGGCGCCTCCGCGGCACCGGTCCCGCGCGCCACCGCTGCCACGCGCGTGCCGGCGGCCCAGTCCCCGTCAGTGGCGCGGCTCGACAGCATCCAGGCCCTGCGCGGGCTGGCCGCCGCGTTCGTGGTGGTCTACCACTCCGGCCTGGCGCTGGGCGGCGCCGATGCGCCGGCGCTCAACTGGCTGACCGACAACGTGATCAAGCGCGGCCATGTCGGCGTGGACGTCTTCTTTGTCATCAGCGGCTTCATCATCGCCTGGGTCGCGGTGCTGGCCCGGCCCCAGCCTGAGCGCCCGCTCAGCTTCATGATCCGGCGCTGCTGCCGGCTGGCGCCGCCGTACTGGATCATGTCGGCCATCCATGCGCTGCTGCTCAATCCGGTCACGCCGGCGGTATTCGCGGCGTCGCTGGCCTTCCTGCCGACTGCAACCGACCACGCGCCGTACTATGGCTACCCGGCGCTGTACGTGGGCTGGTCGCTCAACTATGAGCTGGCGTTCTACGCCGCCTTCGCGCTCGGCCTGCTGCTGGCCGGGCGGCGCGCGCTGCTGGTGGTGCTGGGGGTCTTCGCGTTGACCACGCTGGTGCTGCCGTGGTGGCGCTTCGGCGCGCTGGCGGCCGATCCGGCGCAGGGCTACCCGTTCGCCACGCCGTGGCTGGCCATGGCCAGCAATCCGCTGGTGCTGGAATTCCTGCTGGGCTGCGGACTGGCATGGGCCTATGCGCGCTGGCGCCACCTGCTGACGCCGGCCATCGCCGTGGGCATGCTGGCAACCGGTTGCGCCGCGTTCGCGCTGTCGCTGCCGCTGGTCGGGCCCGATTTCAGCCTGGCCGGACGCGGGCTGCCCGCGGCGGCGCTGCTGGCCGGCGCCGTGGCGGCCGAGCACGCCGGCGTGCTGCGCGTACCGCGCGCACTGGTCTGGCTGGGCGAGCTGTCGTATGCGCTGTATCTGACGCACCCCACCGTGATCGAGGGCGTCAAGCGCCTGATGCCCGAACTGGCGCCCGGCCAGACCGCGCTGCAGCTGCTGCGCTTTGTCATCGATGCCGGCCTGGCGCTGGCGCTGGCGCTGCTGCTGCACCGCTGGGTGGAGCTGCCCGGCATCGCCGCCGGCCGGCGGCTGGCGCGGCGCTGACGCGCGCGCTCAGCGCTGCGGCATGCCGGCCAGGAACAGATAGAGCGCGGTCAGGTCGGTATCGTTCATGCGTCCGAACGAATCGAACGGCATCACGCGGCTCACTTCGGTGCCATCGGGCCGCTTGCCGCTGCGCATCATCGCGATAAAGGCCGAAGCCTGGCCGTAGCGCGACATGGCACCGCCCGGCACGGGGCGCAGGTCCGCCGCGGGCGGCCAGTCGGGCGGCGCGCCCGGGATCTTGCCGCCGCGGAAGTCCGGCCCGTGACATCCCAGGCAGGCATTGGCGACGTAGCCGCCGTACCTGGCCGTGGACGCCGGCACCATTGCAGGCTGCACCGGCAAGCTGTGGTCGATCTTGGCGGCCGCGTCCTGCACGATGCCCACGCCGTACAGCGCCCGCACCAGCCATGGCATGCGGATTTCCGCGGGCGCCCCCATCGCCGGCGGCAGGCTGCGCAGGTAGCCCACCAGCGCGCCCAGGTCCTCGTCGCTCAGGCGGTTGTAGTCCTCGCTGGGCATGATCAGCAGCGGCCGGTGCGAGGGCGCCACGCCATGGCGGATGCTCCGTACCCAGTCAACCGGCTGGTAGGCGGCAATGTCCGGATTGGCGCGCGTCAGGTCCGGCGCGCGCACGCGCAGGCCGCCGGGGTCGTCGATCACCTGCTTGCCGCCGCCGCCGGCACCGTGGCATTCCATGCAGCCGCGCGATTCAAACAGGTACTTGCCGAGGGCGATGCCGGCGGCGTCTTCACGGATGGCGACGGGTGAAACCTTGACCTCGACAATGCGCGCCGCCTTGCGCTCGCCGACCCATACCGCGGCATAGGCCGCCACGGCCACGGCGACAGCCGTGCCGGCCAGCCCCCACGCCGCCACCCGCAGAAATCGCGCCATTTGCCTTCCCCTGTCCGCCGCACTGGATGCAGCAGCTTGCCGCGAGTGGGCGGGGGGCTGTCGGTGGGGCAGGCCACATAGCGGCGGCGCGCGCCGCGGTCAGGCCAGCCCGGCCGGGGCCCGGTCGATGAAGCCGGTCATGCGCGCCAGCCGGCCATCGGCGGAAATCGTGGCGAAGTCGGTGCCGACCACCAGCGCCGGCTCTCCCGCCGGGGCCAGTTCCCACGTAAAGCGCAGATGCTCGCCGTGCGCATCGACCGGGCTCACGCGGGTAAAGCGGAACCCGGGGAACTTCGCCTGCACCGCGGCGATCATCGCGTCGATGCCACCATGGCCGTCGCCGCGCATCAGCGGATCGACATAGCTTGCCGATTCCGTCCACGCCAGCGCGATCAGCTCGCGCCGGCGCGCGGCATCGGTCTCGTTCCAGGCGGCGAGGTAGCGGTCGGCAAGGGTGGCGGGATCGGCAGTGACTTGGGCTTGGATGGCGGCAGACATGGCGTACTCCTGGTCTTGGTTGGGAATCCGTATAGCGGCCTGAGGTCAGGCCATGGCTGCATGATGGGCGCGGCGGGGCCGCGGCGCGATTACCCGTGAGGTTATGAACTGGCTTACCCGCATGCCTGACGGTCCCTACCAAAAAATCGCCCCCAGCACCAGTGGCAAGATAGCCCCCAACCTGCCCCCTGTCCTGCCAATGGCCGCGTCCTTATCCTCGCTACATTGCCCCTACGCTGGGCGGCATTCCGTCCCCGCATCCGGGGCCGTGCCGCCCGGGCGCGCCGGGCAAGCCGCCTCCTCCCACCCAGACGCACCGCCTTTTTGCATCGTTCTCGTCCATGACGCCCGACACGGCCCCGCCGAGCCACCAGGCCGCCAACGACCATCCTGCCGCGCAGCGCCGCTGGCTGCCCTTGCTGCTGGCCGGCGCCGGCTATTTCGTGCTGGCGGCGGCTGCGCTGTGGCTGGCGCGGCTGCCCGGTACCGTGGCGGCGGTGTGGCTGCCCAACGCCTTCGGGCTGGGCCTGCTGCTGCACCGGCCGCGCGCGGAGGGGCCGTGGCTGCTGGCCGGCATGCTGGGCGCCAGCGTGCTGGCCAACTATGCGGCCGGCGACAGCGTCGCCACCGCGCTGATGCTGACCGGCGCCAACCTGGCCGAGATGCTGTTCGCGCTCGGGCTGCTGCGCCTGCTGGACCGGCATGCCGTCCTGGGGCGCCACGGTCCGCTGGCCGCCTTCGCGGTGATGCTGGCGGTGGGCGGCATCCTGGCGCCGGCACTGGGGGCCACCGCCGGGGCCATGGCCATCGCCACGACCCATGGCACCAGCTTCGCCTCGGTCTGGTGGACCTGGTGGCAGGCCGACGCGCTCGGCATGGCGCTGTTGCTGCCGATGATGTTGTCGATGACGGCGGTGCGCGTGCGCGCCGCCGTCGCGCGGCCGGTGCTGGCGCCGCAGGCGGGCGCGCTGGCGCTGTGCCTGGCCATCGGCGCCTTTGCGCAGTGGCAGGGCCACGACCCGTTTGCCGCGATGTCGCTGCCGCTGGTGCTGGTGGCGCTGGCCGGCAATCCGTTTGCGACCGCGCTGCTGACGCTGGTGGCCACGCTTTGCCTGCAGGCGCTGATGCTGCTCGCGCACCGCCATCAAGCAGTGCCGTTGTCGGCGGCGGTGATCATGGTGTTGCCGGTCTGCATTGCCTACCTGACCGAGCAGAACCGGCACGGCCGCGCCAGCCTGCGCAGCAGCGACAAGCGTTTTCGCCAGGCCATGGAGCACTCGGCCATCGGCATGGCGCTGGTCGACATGGACGGCCGCTGGCAGACGGTGAACCGTGCCATGACCGAGCTGCTGGGCTACAGCGCGGCCGAGCTGCGCGAGCTGAGCTACCAGCAACTGACCCACCCCGACGACCTGAGCGGCGGCCTGCTCCAGGTCGACAACCTGCTGTCCGGCAAGATCGAGTCCTACCGCCTGGAAAAGCGCTACCGCCATAAGGACGGCCATTACCGCTGGGTTCTGCTGGCGGTGTCGCTGGTGCGCGACGAACAGACCGGCGAGCCGCAGCACTTCATCACCCAGGTGGAAGACATCCACGCGCGCAAGCTGGCGCAGCAAGAGCTGGAACGGCTGTCGCGCCGCATCCAGCTGGCGGCCGAAGCCGGCGGCGTGGGCATCTGGGAGTGGGACTTCACCAGCGCCGGCGTCACCTGGGACGCGCGCATGCACGCGCTGCACGGCACCGACCCCGCGGGCGGCACGCCAGTGGTGGAGCAATGGATCGCGATGCTGCATCCGGACGACGTCAGCCGCGTCAGCGGCGAGATGCGCCAGGCCATCCGCGGCGAGGCGCCGTTCGATACCGAATACCGCATCGCGCGCCCCGGCGGCAACGTGCGCCACGTACGCGCGATGGCCATGGTCACGCGCACCGACGATGGCACCGCGCAGGCCCTGGTCGGCACCAACTGGGACATCACCGAGCAGCGGAGCCTGACCGAGGCACTGTTCGAAGAGAAGGAACGCCTGCACATCACGCTGCGCTCGATCGGCGATGCGGTGATCTGCACCGATGCGGCCATGCACGTGACCTTCATGAACCCGATCGCCGAACAGCTGACCGGCTGGACCATGGCCGGCGCCACCGGCCTGCCGCTGGAGCAGGTCTTCCGCATCGTCGACGAAGCCACCGGCGACCCCATCCCAAGCCCGGTCGAAGCCTGCCTGCGCACGCTCGCGCCCGCCTACCTGCAGGACGGCGCCGTGCTGCAGAGCCTGACCGGCGAGCGCCACGACGTGCAGGACTCAGCCGCTCCCGTGCTGACCGCGCGCGGCGAGGTACTGGGCGCGGTGCTGGTGTTCCAGGACATCACCACCGCGCGCGCGCTGCAGCGCGAGCTGGCGCGTTCGGCCATGCACGATGCGCTCACGGGCCTGCCCAACCGCACCTGGTTCGAGAAGCGCCTGCGCGAAGCCTGCGACGCGGCGCGGCTGCACGGCCATCGCGCCGCGCTGTGCTTCATCGACCTGGACCGCTTCAAGATCGTCAACGACACCGCCGGCCACGGCGCCGGCGACGTGCTGCTGCGCGAACTGGGCTACATGATCCGCAACCACGTGCGCCCCGACGATGTGCTGGCGCGCCTGGGCGGCGACGAGTTCGCGCTGCTGCTCAAGGACTGCACCGTCGACCAGGCCGAACAGGTCTGCCAGGGCGTGATCGACGCCATCCGCGGCCGCCGCTTCCCGTGGGAAGGACGCGTGTACGACATGGGCGCCAGCATCGGCATCGCCGCGATCGACCTGGACGTGCCCCCGGTCAGCGAACTGATGAGCCGCGCCGACGTGGCCTGCTACGCCGCCAAGGCCGCCGGCCGCAGCCGCGTCTCGGTCTACCGCCGCGACGAGAGCGACGCGCGCCGCCACCACCGCGAGCTGGAAGTCGCCGCCGGCATCCATTCGGCGCTTGAAGCCAACCGCTTCCGCCTGTTCGCGCAGGAGATCCGCGCACTGCAGCCCGAGGAGAACGAAGACGGCGCCGAACACTGCCATATCGAGATCCTGGTGCGCATGGTCGACGAGCACGGCGATCTGATCATGCCCGGTGCCTTCATTCCCGCCGCCGAGCGCTACGACCTGATGGGCCACGTCGACCGCTGGGTCATCCGCAACGTGCTGCGCGGCTACGGCGAACGCCTGGGCGCCGTGCCCGGGCTGTCGGTATCGATCAACCTGTCCGCCAACTCGCTCGGCGAGCCCTTCCTGCTGCCCTTCCTGCATGCCGAGCTGGAGGCCAGCGCGCTGCCCGCCAGCCGCATCCGGCTGGAGATCACGGAAACCGCGCTGATCAACAACATGGCCGCGGCCAACCGGCTGGTGACAGAGATGCGGCGCGCCGGCTGCACCGTGTCGCTGGACGACTTTGGCTCGGGCCTGTCCTCGTTCGCCTACCTGAAGCAGTTCCCGGTGGACTTCCTGAAGATCGACGGCAGCTTTATCCGGCAACTGGCCGACAACGCGGTCGACCGCGAGATCGTCAGCTCGATCAACGACATCGGGCACCGGCTGGGGGTGCGCACGGTGGCGGAGTGGGTGGAGGATGAGCGCACCCTCGATGCGCTGCGCGCGATCGGGGTGGACTATGCGCAGGGGTATGTGATCGGCCGGCCGGTGGCACTGGATGTGTTCCTGGCCGGATGCCGGCAGCGTGACGCGCAGGCATCGTAGCCAGGGTGCCGGGCCATGATAAATTCGGCGCCTGTCGCATTGGCCGCATGGCCGCACCCAAGGGGAACCCGTTGTCGCTCGTGTCCGACTCTATGCCGGCGCCGCTCTATGCGCGCGTCAAGCAGCACATCAGCAGCAGGATCGCTGACGGCAGCTGGCCGCCGCATCACCGCGTGCCGTCCGAGACCGAATTGGTCGAGTCCCTGGGCGTAAGCCGCATGACCGTGCATCGCGCGCTGCGCGAGCTGACCGCGGAAGGCATGCTGGTGCGGCTGCAGGGCGTCGGCACCTTCGTCGCCGAACCCAAGCGGCGGACCGCGCTGTATGCGGTCAACAATATTGCCGAAGACATTGCTTCACGCGGGCACCGGCATCACGCGCAGGTCATTAGCCTGGAGGCGGAACGCGCCGGCCCGGCACAGGCCGCGGCACTGGAGGTGGCACTGGAGGAGCGGGTGTTCCATTCCGTGATCGTGCATTATGAGGACGACGTGGCGATCCAGCTGGAGGACCGCTATGTCAATGCCGCGGTGGCACCGGACTACCTGGCGCAGGACTTCACCAGCGAAACCCCCTACCAGTACCTGTCCCGCATCGCACCGCTGACCGAAGGCGAGCACGTGGTCGAGGCCGTGCTGGCACTGCCGGAAGAGTGCGGGCTGCTGGCCATCCAGCGGGGCGAGCCGTGCCTGCTGATCCGGCGCCGCACCTGGTCCGCGGGCCGGGTCGTGACGTCGGTGCGGCTGGTACATCCCGGCTCGCTGCATCGCCTGGAAGGCCGGTTCACGTCCTAGGCCCGGAACTGGCCGCCCGCCAGGGCACAAGGGACTCCAACATCATTTTGTGATTAAAGCGCTGTGCGGGCGCAGGCCGCCCTACGGGATTACCCCGATTTATACGTACTTGTATATACAAGAATATACATGCCTATGCATCGCCCGAAAAAGCGAGCGTTCCAGACCAGCACGACCGAAGGAGTTCCCGTGACCAAGACCACCACCACCACGCGTTTCCGCGACACCGAAATCCGCGCTCCCCGCGGCACCACGCTGACGGCCAAGAGCTGGCTCACGGAAGCCCCGCTGCGCATGCTGATGAACAACCTCGACCCTGAGGTGGCGGAGAACCCGAAGGAACTGGTGGTCTATGGCGGCATCGGCCGCGCCGCCCGCAACTGGGAATGCTATGACCGCATCGTGGAAGCGCTGACCCGCCTGGAAGACGACCAGACCCTGCTGGTGCAGTCGGGCAAGCCCGTGGGCGTGTTCTGCACCCATCGCGACGCGCCACGCGTGCTGATCGCCAACTCCAACCTGGTGCCGCACTGGGCCAACTGGGAACACTTCAACGAACTCGACGCCAGGGGCCTGGCCATGTACGGCCAGATGACCGCCGGCAGCTGGATCTACATCGGCAGCCAGGGCATCGTGCAGGGCACCTATGAGACCTTCGTCGAGGCCGGCCGCCAGCACTTCGGCGGCAACCTGAAGGGGCGCTGGGTGCTGACCGCCGGCCTCGGCGGCATGGGCGGCGCGCAGCCGCTGGCCGCAACGCTGGCCGGCGCCTGTTCGCTCAACATCGAATGCCAGCAAAGCCGCATCGATTTCCGCCTGAAGACCCGCTACGTCGACGAACAGGCCACCGATCTGGACGACGCACTGGCCCGCATCGACCGCTACACCTCGCAAGGCAAGGCGATCTCGATCGCGTTGTGCGCCAACGCCGCCGAGGTGCTGCCCGAACTGGTGCGCCGCGGCGTGCGCCCGGACATGGTCACCGACCAGACCAGCGCGCATGACCCGCTCAACGGCTACCTGCCGGCCGGCTGGAGCTGGGACGAATACCGCGAGCGCGCGCAGCGCGAGCCGGCGGCAGTGGTCAAGGCCGCCAAGGCTTCGATGGCCGCGCATGTGCGCGCCATGCTGGCGTTCCAGCAGATGGGCGTGCCGACCTTCGACTACGGCAACAATATCCGCCAGATGGCCAAGGAAGAAGGCGTGGCCAATGCCTTCGACTTCCCCGGCTTCGTGCCCGCGTACATCCGCCCGCTGTTCTGCCGCGGCATCGGCCCGTTCCGCTGGGCCGCGCTGTCGGGCGACCCGCAGGACATCTACAAGACCGACGCCAAGGTCAAGGAACTGATCCCCGATGACGAGCACCTGCACCGCTGGCTCGACATGGCGCGCGAGCGCATCAGCTTCCAGGGCCTGCCGGCGCGGATCTGCTGGGTGGGTCTGGGCCTGCGCGCCAAGCTGGGCCTGGCCTTCAACGAGATGGTGCGCAGCGGCGAGCTGTCGGCGCCGGTCGTGATCGGGCGCGACCACCTGGATTCGGGCTCGGTCGCCAGCCCCAACCGCGAAACCGAGGCCATGCAGGACGGGTCCGACGCCGTGTCCGACTGGCCACTGCTGAACGCGCTGCTCAACACCGCCAGCGGCGCCACCTGGGTTTCGCTGCACCATGGCGGCGGCGTGGGCATGGGCTTCTCGCAGCATTCCGGCGTAGTGATCGTGTGCGACGGCACCGATGAAGCCGCCGCCCGCATCGCCCGCGTGCTGCACAACGACCCCGCCACCGGCGTGATGCGCCATGCCGACGCCGGCTATGAGATCGCCGTCGACTGCGCGCGCGAGCAGGGCCTGGACCTGCCGATGCTGAACCACGCATCGCGCGACTGATCCCGCGGCCAGCAAGAGCCGTTTTGCCGCCGGGCCGCCGCGTGCGCCCCGGCCGGCGCCTTATCGTTTTACGGAGACACCCATGTCCATCGACACCACCGCCGGCGTGGCGGTCGCTGCGCCCCAGGCGCAACTGTCACGCACGCGCGCCATTGCCGCCATCACCATCGGCAATGGCCTGGAGTTCTACGATTTCGTCGTTTACAGCTTCTTTGCCACGCTGATCGGCCGGCTCTACTTCCCGGTCGACAACCCTACCGGGCAACTGCTGATGTCGTTCGCCACCTTTGGCGTCGGCTTCCTGATGCGCCCGCTGGGCGGCCTGCTGATCGGCATGTACGCCGACCGCGCCGGGCGCAAGCCGGCGGTGGCGCTGACCTTGTGGCTGATGGGGCTGAGCTCGCTGATCTTCGTGGTGACGCCGCCGTACGCGCAGATCGGCATCCTCGCGCCGGTGCTGGTGGTGGTGGCGCGGCTGGTGCAGGGCTTTGCCATCGGCGGCGAAATGGGCGCATCGACCGCGCTGCTGCTGGAATACGCCGATGACCGCACGCGCGGCTTCTATACCGCGTGGCAGCCGTTCAGCCAGGGGCTGGCGGCGCTGCTGGGCGCGATCACCGGGCTGGTGCTGAGCAACGTGCTGGCGCCGGCGGACCTCGAAGCGTGGGGCTGGCGCCTCGCCTTCCTGATCGGCATCCTGGTGATTCCCGTCGGCCTCATCATCCGCCGCCGGCTGGAAGAAACCGCCGCGCCCGTGCGCCACGGCGAGCACGCCGCGCAATGGCCGCTGCTGCGCCGCCATGGCCGCGAGATCATCGCCAGCATCCTGCTGATGATCGGCCTGGCCTCTTCGACCTATATCGTCGTGTACTACCTCAGCAACTACGCGGTCAGCGTGCTGAAGATGCCGCTGTCGCTGGGCATCTGGGCCGCGTGCGTGGCGGCACTGGTGCAGGTGGTGCTGTCGCCGTTCGCGGGCTGGCTGGCTGACCGCATCGGCCGCAAGACCGTGGTGCTGTGGTCGCGCGTGGCGCTGCTGGCAATGGTCTACCCGGCCTTCGTGCTGATCAACGCCGAGCCGTCGCTGACGCGCCTGCTGCTGGTGGTGGGCTGCCTGTCGGTGCCGATGTCGATGACCGCGCCGGCCTCGATGGTGCTGGTCAGCGAGGTGCTGCCGCAGCGGCTGCGCGCCACCGGGCTGTCGATCGCGTATTGCGTGGCGATCGCGATCTTCGGCGGCTTTGCGCAGTATTTTTCGACCCGGCTGATCCAGGTCACCGGTGACGCCAATGCGCCCGCGCTGTATGTGATCGGCTGTGGCCTGGTATCGCTGATCGGCCTGGCAATGGTGCCGGAAACGCTGGGACGGCGGCTGAAATGAGTTCCCTGGCGCCTGCAAAGGGTGCACCAATGCCGCCCGAGCTAGCCTGAGCAAGGTGTTCTCCCTCTCCCCTCATGGGTAGAGGGCCGGGGTGAGGGGTGGTTTAGCCAGGAACCACATCAAGCAAGGCCCTCGGGTTTTTCCAGCCCTGTGACGCCGGCAAACGCCCCATCCTCCCCGCTGCCAGGCACCCCAAAACCCGGGTTAACACCTAGAACGCCGTTCGGATTCCCGAACGGCGTTTTCGCATGCCGGTCCGGATTCCCGAATCGTGCGCCGGAATCACATCTTTTTCTCCTTTGCATTCAACAAGTTGCACAACACTTGCAGCCCTTTCGGGCTGGCACGGCGCGTGCAATATAGGCCGCCGCTTACAGCGCCAGACGGGTATGCCGGCACGCCGCCCGGCGTCCCGGCCGATGCCAAAAACAAAGGAGGACACACATGACCGACCCCGCCTTGCGCACCCCCTTCGCCACCCCGGCGAACCCACGGCACCTGTTGCCGCGCTGAACCACGACAAGGCCGGCCCGGCGCCCCGACATCGCCGCCCAGCCTTCCCGCAATACACAGACGCCCGTCCCTGCCACAGGAGACGGACGCACAGGCCTGATCCACGATGAAACTGAATCGACTGCCCACCCTGATCTTCATTGCGATGCTGCTCGGCGTGCTGGTCGGCACCGCCGCGCACAACATGGCGCCGGACGCCGCCACCGCCAAATCGATTGCGGACCACCTGTCCATCCTGACCGACGTATTCCTGCGGATGATCAAGATGATCATCGGCCCGCTGGTGTTCGCCACGCTGGTGGCCGGCATCGCCAGCATGGGCGATGGCCGCGCCGTGGGCCGCATCGGCCTGAAGGCGATGATGTGGTTCATTGGCGCCTCGATCACCTCGCTGCTGCTGGGGCTGGTGATGGCCAACCTGCTGGAACCCGGCCACGGCATGAACCTGCCGCTGCCGCCGGCTGACGCGGCCTCGAACCTGAAGACCGGCGCGCTGAACCTGCGCGACTTCATCGCCCACATGTTCCCCAAGAGCTTTGTCGAGGCGATGGCGCACAACGAAATCCTGCAGATCGTGGTGTTCTCGCTGTTCTTCGGCTTTGCGCTGGGCACGGTCAAGGACGGCGTGGGCAAGCCCGTGCTGCAAGGCATCGAAGGCCTCGCCACGGTGATGCTGAAGGTCACCAACTACGTGATGGCGTTTGCCCCGGTGGGCGTGTTCGGCGCGATCGCGGCGGTGATCACCGCGCAGGGCCTGGGCGTGCTGGTCGTGTACGCGAAGCTGATTGGCAGCCTGTACCTGGCGCTGGCGCTGCTGTGGGTGGCGCTGATCGCCGGCGGCTACTTCTTCCTGGGCCGTGACGTGTTCCGCCTGCTCAAGCAGATGCGCGCGCCGCTGATGATCGGCTTCGCCACCGCCAGCAGCGAATCGGCCTACCCGAAGGTGATCGACCAGCTGACCCGTTTCGGCGTCAAGGAGCGCATCACCAACTTCGTGCTGCCGCTGGGCTACTCGTTCAACCTGGACGGCTCGATCATGTACACCTCGTTTGCCGCGCTGTTCGTGGCGCAGGTGTATGGCATCGAGCTGTCGCTGACCCAGCAGATCACCATGCTGCTGGTCCTGCTTGTCACCAGCAAGGGCATCGCCGGCGTGCCGCGCGCCTCGCTGGTGGTGGTCGCCGCCGTGCTGCCGATGTTCGGCCTGCCGGAGGCCGGCATCCTGCTGGTGCTGGGCATCGACCACGTACTCGACATGGGTCGCACCGTGACCAATGTGCTCGGCAATGCAATTGCCACCGCCGTCGTCGCCAAAAGCGAAGGCGCCATCGGCGCGCCGGTACCGTCCGAGGAGGATGAACCCGCCGCGGATACCACCACCGGCCTGGCACCTGCCCAGGTCCTCGCGGGCAAGTAATACCGTCCGCCAGGCGTGCCAGGGCCCGGTTGCCGATACGGCAACCGGGCCTTTTTGCATTCTGGCGCGGCACTGCCCCCCTGGTGTGGTAAAAGTAGGCACCCGCGCCGGCCCCTGCCCGTCTTGCCCGCGCGGCGGCTTTGCCACCTGCCTCACCCAACACCTGATGACCGGTCCGCTACACCCTCCCGGCGATACCACCCGCGCCACCGCACCTGCGTCCGCCGCACCCACCGGCTCGCGCCTGCCCCACGGCCTGCGCGGCCTTGCGCCGCTGCTCGCGCTGCTGGCGCTGGCCATGCTGGTGGGCCTGGCGGGCTCGCTCGGCTACCGCTACAGCTACGACACCGCGCTGGCGCGACAGGCCGAACGCGGCCAGGTGCAGTTGCGGCTGTACACGCAGGCACTGGAAAGCGAGCTGGCCCACTACGACTACGTGCCCGGCCTGCTGTCGCTGGACGAGCGCATCGCCGCGCTGCTGCTGCGCCCGGACGACGCCGCCCGCGCGGCACGCGCCAATGACTACCTGAGCGCCCTCAATACGCGCGCCGGCACGCGCGTGATCTATGTGCTGGATGCGCACGGCAAGGTGCTGGCCAGCAGCAACTGGCAGCGCCCGGACAGCTACCTGGGCGAAGCGCTGAGTTTCCGCCCTTACTTCCAGGCGGCCATGGACGGCCAGCTGGGCCGCTTCTACGGCGTGGGCACCACCCGCAGCGAATCGGGCTACTACCTGTCGGCGCCGCTGGGCGAGCGCGACAACCCGGTCGGCGTGGCGGTGGTCAAGATCGGCCTGGAGCCGCTGGAGAACCGCTGGCAGGGCGCGGACAGCCAGATGCTGCTGACCGACGAGAACGGCGTGGTGATCCTGGCCTCGGACCCGTCGTGGAAGCTGGCCGCGCTGCGCCCCCTGTCACCCGAGGCGCGCGAGCGCCTGACGCGCAGCCTGCAGTACAACCGCGCCCCGCTGCCGCAACTGCCGCTGACCCTGGTGCGCAAGCTGAACAACGGCAACGGCAGCAGCAGCGACGAACTGGTGCGACTGCGCAGCGGCCCGCCGATGCTGGCGCAGCATGCCGCGCTGCCCGGCACCGACTGGCAGCTGACGCTGCTGACCAATACCTCGCAGGCACGCGTGGCCGCGCTCAACACGGCGGCGCTGGCCGGCGTGCTGAGCGCCTTCGTGCTGCTGCTGGGGGCGGCGTGGAACGTGCGCCGGCGCATCGTCAACGAGCGCCTGGCGGCGCGCGCCGCGCTGGAGGCGGCAAACAGCGAGCTGGAGCGCAAGGTGGCCGATCGCACCGCCGACCTGTCCACCTCCAACCAGCGCCTGCAGGCCGAGGTGGCCGAACGCATCCGTGCCGAGACCGTGCTGCGCCAGGCCCAGGACGGGCTGCTGCAGGCAGGCAAGCTGGCCGCCGTGGGCCAGATGTCGACCGGCATCGCGCATGAGCTGAACCAGCCGCTGGCGGCGCTGCGCACCATCTCAGGCAATACCGGCAAGTTCCTCGAGCGCGGCGACTACGCCACCGTGCGCGCCAACCTCGACACCATCATCGGGCTGGTCGAGCGCATGGGCCGCATCACCGGCGCGCTCAAGTCGTTTGCACGCAAGTCCGGCAACGGCCGCCGCCAGGCCAGGCTGGCCGAAGCGGTGGACAACGCATTGTTCCTGCTGCAGACGCGAGTGGACGCGGTCCAACCGGCGCTGCAGCGCGATATCGATCCAACGCTGGCAGTGGTGTGCGATCCCAACCGCCTCGAACAGGTGCTGGTGAACCTGCTCGGCAACGCGCTCGATGCCGTTGCCGGCCAGTCCGCGCCACGCATTGCGCTGCATGCGCACGTGGCGGGCGCCATGGTCCACCTGACCGTGCGCGACAACGGCGCCGGCTTGTCCGAGGAAGCCTTCGCACGGCTGTTCGAGCCCTTCTTCACCACCAAGCCCGCCGGGCAAGGGCTGGGGCTCGGCCTCACGCTGTCGGCCGGCATCCTCAATGAAAACGGCGGTAGCCTGTCCGCCGCCAACCACCCGGACGGCGGCGCCTGCTTCACGCTGGTGCTGCCGCTGGCGGCGCACGACGCCAACCCACAGGACGCAAAGCATGCCGGCTGACCTGACCGTACTGATCGTCGAGGACGATGCCGACGTGCGCCTGGGCTGCGAGCAGGCGCTGCGCCTGGAGGGCATTGCCACGCGCGGCGTGGGCAGCGCCGAGGCCGCGCTGCGCGAGGCCGGGCCGGGCTATGCCGGCGTGGTCGTCAGCGACATTCGCCTGCCGGGCCAGGACGGCATGGCGCTGCTCGCGCAACTGCGCGAGCGCGACCCGGCCCTGCCGGTGATCATGATCACCGGCCACGGCGACGTGGGGCTGGCGGTGCAGGCGATGAAGCAAGGCGCCTACGACTTCCTGGAAAAGCCGTTCTCGCCCGAGCAGCTGGTGGACGCCACGCGCCGCGCGCTGGAGCAACGCCGGCTTGCGCTGGAAGTGTCAGAACTGCGAGAACGGCTGGCGGGCCGCCAGAAGCTGGAAGCCCACCTGATCGGCCATTCGCCCACGGTCGAGCGGCTGCGCCGCCTGATCGCCGACCTGGCCGGCACCGACGCCAATGTGCTGATCCACGGCGAGACCGGCACCGGCAAGGAACTGGTGGCGCGCTGCCTGCATGAGGCCAGCCAGCGCCACGCGCGCAACTTTGTTGCCATCAACTGCGGCGGCCTGCCAGAGCAGCTGTTCGAGAGCGAGATCTTCGGCCATGAAGCCGGCTCGTTCACCGGTGCCGCGCGCCGCCGCATCGGCAAGATCGAGCACGCCGAAGGCGGCACGCTGTTTCTCGACGAGATCGAGAGCATGCCGATGCCGCTGCAGATCAAGCTGCTGCGGGTGCTGCAGGAACGCGTGGTGGAACGGCTTGGCTCCAACCAGCCGGTGCCGGTCAACACGCGCGTGGTGGCCGCCACCAAGGCCGACCTGCGTGCGCTCTCCGATGCCGGCCAGTTCCGCGCCGACCTGTACTACCGCCTGAACGTGATCACGCTGGAGTTGCCGCCGCTGCGCGAGCGGCGCGAAGACGTGCCGGCTTTGTTCGAGCATTTCGTCGCGCAGGCCGCGTTGCGCTTCAACCGCGAGGCTGTGCCCGCGACCCCGGCCGAGCTGGCCGCGCTGGTAGCCTACCCATGGCCCGGCAATGTGCGCGAGCTGCGCAACCTGGCCGAGCGCCATGTGCTGGGGCTGGGCTGCAACCCCGGCCACGGCACCACCGCGCCAGAAGCCCTGCCGCTGGCGCAGGCAGTCGAGCAATTCGAGCGCGCACTGATTGCCGATGCCATGCGCCGCCACGACGGCAACCTGAGCCGCGCCAGCGAAGCCCTGGGCGTGGCGAAGACCACGCTGTTCGACAAGGTGCGCAAGTACGGGCTTTGAAGCGTGGCCGGTGAATCGGGGACAGTCGCGCCGGCCATGCCGCGCAATCTGTCATGTCACGACAGGACTCTGAAGCGCCCGCTGTATTCAGCGGATGCTTCAGACGCTGCGTCGAACCCCGGGGAACCACCTGCGCAGGACAATGTCTCCGTTACTGTCGTGTCTGCCTGCAAGCACCAATGTGCGTTAAACAACCAATACGCGATGGATTTATGTTTTTTCTTACAGATGGATTGGCGTTTGCGGCATATTATTGGCTTCCAGCAGATCCGAGTCTGAGATCTTCAATACGTCCAGAAAGTCGCTGATCGGCTGGAAATGAAAGAAACAACAAATTTATAAAGAAAGCCGTCCGGCCGGCGGGGGAGCGGGCCAGGACACAGGGTCAGTCAACCATTGGCAGTGACAAGCGCGCGGCGCATGTGCCTGGCGCCGCGGGCGCCGTCCCGGCGCGACTGCCTTCAGGACCACGGGTGATGGGATGAAACTGGATCCGGCACTGGCTGAAAAGCCTTATTACAGCACGCGTACAGCGGCAAAACTGCTTAACGTCTCTCTGGGCACCGTCCAGAAGATGGTCGAGCGCGGCGAACTTGGCGCCTGGAAGACCAACGGCGGCCATCGGCGCATCCACAAGGAAACCGTGCACCGCCTGCTGGCGACGCGCATCGGGCCGGAATCGGCGTCGCCGCACGGCCTGGACCTGGTGGTGTTCCACCCCAACCACCAGGAAGCGCAGCGCATCCACGGCCAGCTTGCCAAATGGGGGCTGCCGCTCAAGAGCGTGGTGGTCGACGATGTGCTGGACACCGTCATCACCTCGGTCAGCGAGCATCCGCGCGTGGTGCTGTACTACGTCGACGAACTGAACGACGCCGAGTCGGCCACCATCGAGAAGCTGCAGAATTTCTTTGCCAGCCAGCACGTGATCTTTGCCGTGATCACCAACCGCCAGGCCTATGAAGGCGTGGCCGATGCCCTGCAGCACTGGGGCATCATGGTGTTCCTGAAGACGCCGTCACTGGAAGAGGTCAAGGGCTTCCTGCGCGCCCAGCTGATGATGGGCCGCGCCGCCTGAGCACGGCTGCACCGGGGCCATGCCGGCCCCGGCATCGCCTGCAGCCTCAGGCCACTGCCGCCTGCCGGGGCGTTGCCAGCCCGGCTTCGTCGCCGTCGGCCTGCGCCATCATCCAGCCGTACAGGTTGCGCGGATCCGGCGGCATCGCCACCAGCTCAACCGCCCTGCCCGCCCGGTGCGCCTGCGCTGCGGCGTAGAGCCAGCGCAGCGCGGCGTAGTCTTCCAGCGCAAACCCGACCGAATCGAACACGGTCACCTCGTCCGCCGCCGCGCGGCCGGGCGCGTGGCCGGCCAGCACCTGCCACAGCTCGGTCACCGGCGCGTCGGGCGGCAACTGCTGGATCTCGCCTTCGATGCGCGTCTGGTCTTCGTACTCCACCACGATGCGCGCGCGGCGCAGGATATCGGGGTGCAGTTCAGTCTTGCCGGGGCAGTCGCCGCCCACCGCATTCAGGTGCATGCCGGGCCGCACCATTTCCGGCGCGAGGATGGTGGCGCGAGTCTTGTCGGCGGTGACCGTGGAGACAATGTCCGCCCCGGCCAGCGCGGCCTCGATCGATTCGGCACGCCGGATCGAAAGTCCGGGTACGCCACCAAGGTTGCGCATCAGCCGTGTGGTGGCGGCGGGATCGATGTCATAGGCGGCGATCTCGCGCACGCCCAGCATCGCCTGGAAGGCCAGCACCTGGAACTCGGCCTGCGCGCCGTTGCCGATCAGCGCCATGGTCGCCGCACCGGGCGGCGCCATGGCGCGCGCCGCCAGCGCCGACGTGGCCGCGGTGCGCAGCGCCGTGGCCAGCGTCAGGTCGGCCAGCATCAGCGGGAAGCCGGTTTCCACTTCGGCCAGCAAGCCACAGGCCATCACCGTCGGCATGCCATGCTGCGCATTGCGCGGATGGCCGTTCACATACTTGAACGCATACTGGATGCCGTCGCTGACCGGCATCAGCTCGATCACGCCACGCGCGGAATGGCTCGCCAGCCGTGCGGACTTGTCGAAGTCGTGCCAGCGCAGGAAGGCCTGCCGGACCTGCCCGGCCAGGTCGACGATGGCGGCCTGCGGGCCGATCAAGGCCACCAGCCGGGCGACGTCCGTGGCATCGAGAAACAATGATCGGGCGGTGTTCTTCATGACCCTCTCCTTGATGGTCTGCTCAGGCCGCCGCCGCGGCCACGCCACGCCCGCTGCGGCGATCCAGGCGCAGCGTCATGCAATAGGCGCCGCCGCCGGACAGCATGAAGGGCGACAGGTCGACCTCATGCAGCTGGTAGCCGCGCCGGCCCAGCTCGGTGCGCAGGTGCGGCGTGGTGCGGGTCATCACCACCTGGTCGTCGAGATTGACGGCATTGACGCTGAAGTGGCGCAGGTCGTCGGCGCTGGCCTCGATGCGCAGCCGCGCCGGCACGCGCGCGCGCAGCTCGCGCAACGCCGCTTCGCTGAAGGCTGGCGGGTAGTACAGCACCTCGCCGCCGGAAAGCGGGCAGAAGCAGACGTCCAGGTGGTAGCTCTGCTCGGTGGCCAGCTCCAGCGCCACCACGTCCTTGCCGAAGTAGTTCGACACCGCCACGGCCGCCTCATGCGACGAGCGCGGACCGAACCCGGCCCAGAAGTGGCCGCGGCCGGCATCCCAGATGCAGTCGCCCGCGCCTTCCTGGAAGCAGCCCTCGGGCAGCAGCGCGACTTCGTCGAGCAGGCCGCGTTCGCGCAGCTTGCCGAAGATGTCGGCGAACGGCGCTTCTTCACCACGGCGTTGCGGGTAACGGAATCGCGCCAGCAGCGCGCGGCCATCGAGCACCACCGCGGCGTTGGCCGGGAACACCATGTCGGGCAGCCCCGGTGCGCCGGGGGCCACCTCGACCGCAAAGCCGGCCCGGCCCAGCGCCTCGCGCAGCGCGTCGAACGACTGCATCGCGCTGCGGTGCATGCCACGCGGGTCGCGCGCCCAGGCAGCCGGGTCCATCCACGGATTGATGCTGTACGACACATCGTAGAAGGTCGGCTCGACCAGCAGGATCGTGGGGGAGTGGGTCACGGGGGCTCCTTTTTTGATGGCAGGTTTCGGGAAATCAATCGGTCGATTGAATTCTCGGGCAAGCTGGTGTTAACTAATAGCCAGCAACTTGTGCAATTTGCGCGAGGCATTTATCAAAATGTCAGCCTACGCTGGCGCTTTGAAAAGATTGTTTGCCCACCCATATGGATGCCACCGACCACCAGCTGATTTCCCTCCTGCGCGACAACGCGCGCATGCCGGTCACGGCGCTGGCGCAGGCGCTGCGCGTGTCGCGCGCGACCGTGCAGAACCGCATCGACAAACTGGAACAGGAAGGGGTGATCGTTGGCTACACGGTGCGCCTGCGGCCCGAGGCCGAAGCACACCGGATCCGCGCCTGGATGACGATTGCCGTGGAAGGCAACAAGGCCCGCACCGTGCTGCAGGCGCTGCGCGGCGAGCCCAATGTGCAGGCCCTGCATACCACCAACGGCCGCTGGGACATCATTGCCGAACTGCGCGCCGACACACTGGAAGCGTTCGACCGCGCGCTGGACCGGATCCGGCTGATCGACGGCATCAGCGCCACCGAGACCAGCATCCTGCTGTCGACCTACAAGTAAAGGGACCCGCCCAGGTCCCGGCGCTACCCCACCGGCAGGGGCGCCACGCCCGGCGCCGCCATGCGCTTGTGCGGTGCATCACGCCCCACGATTGGGGTGCATTGCACCAAAGGCGGCCAAATATATCACCCCGTGATATATTACGCGCACCATTCCAAAGCGCCCCCCGTCACAAGAATGCCAACCGCCCCCGCTGTCTCTGCCCTGGCGCAGAATGCCCGTGCATGGCTGCGCACATTCGTTCCGCTACCCGTTGCCGCCAGCCGCAAGGAGCGCCTCAAAAGTTGCCTGGGCGCCCTGCTGGGCCTGCTCTGCACTGAATGGATCAGCCACCAGACCCTGGGCGGCTTCAACCCCTGGTTTGTCGCGCCGATGGGGGCCTGCGCGGTGCTGCTGTTCGCGGTGCCGTCATCGCCGCTGGCACAGCCCTGGTCAGTGATTGGCGGCAACCTGATTGCCGCGGTGGTCGGCGTGGCGTGCGCGCGCTGGATCCCGGACCCTGGCCTGGCCGCAGCGGTCGCCGTGGCCGTCTCCATCGCCCTGATGTTCCAGTTCCACTGCGTGCACCCACCCAGCGGCGCGGTGGCCATCACCGCCGTATTCGGCGGGCCGGCGGTCAGTGCGCTGGGCTTCGGCTTCGTTGCCGTGCCCGTGCTGTTCAATTCGATGCTGCTGCTGATGATGGCGCTGGCCTTCAACAACCTGTCGCGGCGGCGCTACCCGCACCGCCCGCCCGAGCCGGCCATGCAGCACGGGACCAAGGACGTGCCGCCATCCCAGCGCGTGGGCGTCACCCGCGCCGACCTCGATGCCGCGCTGAAGGTGCGCGGCGAATTTCTGGATATCGAAGAAGACGACCTCGAACAGATCCTGGTGGCCGCGCAGTTGCGCGCCTACCGGCGCCACTTCGGCAACGTGCTGTGCGGCGAGATCATGTCGCGCGACGTAGTCATGGTGACCGCGGACCAGCCTGCGCATGAGGCCGGGCACCTGCTGTCGCGGCACCGTATCAAGGCCCTGCCGGTGGTGGACGCCACCCGGCGGCTGGTGGGCATCATCACCCAAAGCGATTTTTTTGCGGCGCAGCGTGATACCGGTGCGCGGCGGCTGGCTGGTACCGTGCGGGACCTGATGACACGCGCCGTCGTCACCGCCCGACCCGAGCAGCCGATGGTGGAGTTGGCCCAGGCGTTCTCGGATGGCGGCCTGCACCACGCGCCAGTGATCGACGACCACCGGCGCGTGGTGGGGATGGTGACGCAGTCCGATCTGGTGGCTGCACTGCTCAAGAGCGGGGTGATGGCGGTGCCGGATTGAGAGTACGCATCAACGCGTTCGGCTGCGCTACGCACAAGCGCCCAGTGCGCGACGGCGCATTTTGGACCCGCGCAGCAGCCGTAGGCGTCCCCGCGATGCGGCTGGCAGCAGGCGGCCTACGCCCTGCATGGGGATCGTTCAATAGTGGGTTAACGCAGGCACTGCCCCACACTCACATGGCGTAGCAGGGTCGAACGGGCAACCACGCCCAAACGGCAAGCACCACCGCTCGAACCACCAACACCGTGGAATGGATTGCCAGCCGCACAGGCGACGCGTTTTTTGGTTACTTTTTGTCGCTCGGACAAAAAGTGACTCGCCGGCTA
>NZ_JBYSZI010000057.1:0-45973 GCF_058787075.1 Cupriavidus sp. FW305-46 | reverse complement strand
GGGCGGGGACAATGGGGCGCACCCCGGCAGTCCAGCCACGTTGGCCTTGACCCGACACCCGGCCAGCCAGTGTCGGGATGGACCCACCACAGCGCAAGCATCGCGCGATCCCTGCCGCCAGCCCGCCCAGGCCTCGCGGCGCGCGGCGAATGGTGGCTGCCAGCCAACAGAGTTGCCGCCACGCGGTTGGCTGCCATCCGACACTCGATCCCCTCCAAAACCCCCGGATTTCCGCCAAACCGTTGTCGGGCCGGGCCTCCCTGGTATTGGCATGGTTGATGCGGTTGGTCTGGCACGAAGCAGCAATGCCTGCAGCAACCAGACACACCGAGGCCAGCCATGAACATCCAGGAAGTACAAGAACGCGCTACCGGCAGCGACGATCGTTTCGCCGACCCGCTGCCGCTCGGCGCCCACCTGGTCACCGAACGCCACGGCTACGCCCATCATGGGATCTACGCCGGCGCCGGCCGCGTCATCCACTACGCCGGTTTCGCCCGCTCGCTGCAGGCCGCGCCGGTTGAAGAAACTACCCTCGAAGCCTTCGCCGCCGGATTCGGCATCGCCGTCAAGCCGGAACCCTGCGCCCGCTTCGCCGGCCGCCAGGCCGTCGAACGCGCCCGTTCCCGTGTGGGCGAAAATGCCTACCACTTGCTGACCAACAACTGTGAGCACTTCTGCTCCTGGTGCCTGTCCGGCGAAAGCCGCAGCGAACAGGTGGAAACATGCATGCGCCGCCCGCGCGCCGCGCTGCACATCGGCTGGCTGCTGCTGGGCGCGCTGCTGCAAGCCCAACTGGGCGGCCTGAACCTGGACCTCGCCTGAACCGCGCGGCCATCACCGAATCAAGGAGCCTGCCATGTCCGGACTGATCGACTGGGAACTGCGCTGCAACCTGCGCGGACAAGCCTGCCACCGCAGCTGCGCCACTGCCGCCGCCAACTGCGCCCGCGGCCGCCACCGGCCGGGGCGCCGCGCCCTGCGCCATGCCGGCCGGCCGACGCGCCTGCCGTCGTCCGGCCGCCTTGCCGGGCGAGGCCGCCGGGACGGGTTTGCCACTGCTGGCGAGCCGGGCCGGTGCGGATTTTGATATACTCCGGGCCGTCTCCAGGATCACCGCGCCCGCGGTTCCCGATCCTGACAGTCCTGTCCCTCGCCGTAGTTCAATGGATAGAACGAGCGCCTCCTAAGCGCTAGATACAGGTTCGATTCCTGTCGGCGGGACCAGTCCACAGTACCTTCTGCTGTGGTTCTCAGCAGTGCTTCCTCCCCAGCTCAATCCAGACATTCCCAGGAATTTCAGTCCAAGAGGATGACGCCAGCCTCGCCGTCGAGGGTCTGGATTGACAGGTGCTTCATGCTACGATCCTCCAAACTCCGGAGCGCTCGCCATGGAACTGAAATACAAAGGCCGAGAGATCTCGATCCAGGCCAAAAAGGACGCGAGCGGCCAGTGGGACTGGTCGTATGGCATCCGCGGTCACGGACACCGGCACAACACCGGGGCGCTTGCTCCCACGGAATCGGTCGCGATCGATAACGCCTATGCGTCCGCGAAACGGGAGATTGACCAGGCCACTTCAGGCGACGCCAACGACTGACACTTCCTGAATGCCACTAGTGGAGAAAGACATGGATCTCCAAGGGTTCACGTATTACCGCGACCACTGGTATGAAGCATCGGCAACGTCCCTTGGCGTTGGCGGCCCCTGGCAAGGTGAGGTGACCATCTGCGCGAAAGCGGCGGATGGAGCGCCACTCAAGGTCTTCGATCACCATCTTGTTCCGGGCCAGTTCTTCAGCGAAGGCGAGGCATGGCAGCATGCCTCGAACTGGGCCAGGAAGCAGATCGATGCGCGCTTTGGCTAGCACGCGCGCCAGTCGCGCTGCGCCAGGGCTTATGCCGCGCTGCATTCGGCGATCAGCACGTTCGCGGGAATCTTCAGGTCACGGTGCAGCCGCCGGATCATGGCCAGACTCAGCGCGCGCTTGCCATTCAGCACTTCATATACGCGGTTGAGGTTACCCAGGTACGGTTGCATGTCGCGTGGCGTGAGGCCTGCTTGCTCCATGCGAAAGCGGATCGCGGCGATCGGATCCGGCAGGTCCATCGGAAAGTGCCCGGCTTCATACCGTTCCACCAGCATGGAGAGGATTTCCAGCTTGTCGCCCTCAGGCGTGTCGGGCGCCGGGTCTGCATCGACCAGGGCGGAGACCGCGGCCAGCGCTTCCTGGTAGTCGGCTTCAGTGTGCAGGGGGCGGATATCCATGGTGATCACTCCATTTCCACGGTGGCGGCGTCAATGCGGTCATAGTCGAGATGGGTGCCGATGAACTTCACGTAGACGACGCCCAACCGGTATGCGACAGCGACGATAAGCCGGTACTTGTTCCCGCCGAGATTGAAGACCACGCGGTTGTTGCCAACGAAGCTGGCACTGGCGTAGCGCGCCTTGATGTCCCTGGGCGCGGTCCAGGCCGCGCAGCGGGCTTCTTCATGCCAGGCAAGCAGCGGTTGCCTGGCTTCGGGGTGGAACTTGCTGAACTGAAGCAAAGACCTCTTCGCTATGATTCGCATATGGGCAATGCTAGTCCCAAAATGGGACTGCGGCAAGAGTGGATGAGGGGTCAGCCACTGCCGAGCATACCTACGATCAATGCGCGCTAGTCTTCGAAAACAGCTGAATGACGGCGACGCCGGTAATAATCAGACCAATCCCGGCGCAAGCCGCCAGGTCCGGCACCTGCCGGTACAGCACCACCGCGATCAGTGACACCAGTACGATCCCGGCCCCGCTCCAGATCGCATAGGCAATTCCCACCGGCACTGTCCGCATCACCAGCATCAGCAAATAGAACGCCGCCACATAGCCGGTCACGACCAGCACGCTGGGGACCAGCCGCGTAAAGCCCTGCGACGCCTTCAGGCTGCTGGTGGCGATGACTTCGGCGACGATGGCGAGGGCGAGGAGCAGGTATCCGTTCATGGAGTACAAGTGGGTTGGCCGAAACGGGCCGAAGCCGGCATCTTAGCGCTCCCGCATGTTGCGCCAAAGCCGCGTCCCTCCGTTGCGGTGGTTGTGCAAAGCGGTGATGGAGGATTGAATGTGGCTATAACGACGAAAGCAAGCGGGCGCATGGCCGGCCCGCGGCACAAGTCCTATAAGGCAGTCGCGGTAGTTGGCCCGACCAAGCCGGCACGAACCCAACGATGCCGGCGGCGGGCATGGGTAAGGGGAGCGGTATGCATCACAATGGCATCGACGGCACGTCCGCCGGGACGTCTTCGCAGCCCGGGGACGGGGAGCCCGCGCCGGACGCGAATCCGTGGCAGGACACCATCGCCGCGGCGGACCAAGCACTGGAAGAGGCTTCGCGCATCCAACGCGGCGTGCAGCACAACCTGAAACTGTTGCAGGAGGTGCGGTCGCTGCGCGAAGAGCTGCGCAAGGCCCATGCGGAGGTCGATCGCTACCGGGCCATGCATGCCCGGGTGGTGGTCAGCATGCGTCAGCTGGACGAAGACCATGTGGGGGAAATGAGCCGGCTCCAGGCGGCGAACGAGATGCTGCAGGTGCGCCATCGCGTCTACAAGCTGATGGCCGAGCACTACGCGCGCGCGGCGTTGAACCTGGATCCGGAAACCTTCGCGGCCCACCGCGACCGCGTGCTGCAGCATATCTTGTTCCAGCGCCGCAGGGGCGCATCGTCCGACGATATCGGCTACGCGGACGTGGCTTTCCTGATGCTCTAGCGGCGATGCTCAGGCGGCGCGCCGGCGCAGCACGTGGAACGCCAGCAGGCCGCCCACCACGCCCCAGAACGCAGAGCCGACACCCGCCAGGGTCATGCCGGACGCCGTGATCATGAAGGTCAGCAGCGCGGCTTCGCGCTCGGCCGGGATTTGCATGGCCACGGTCAGGCCGTTGGCGATCGAGCCCATCAGCGCGAACGCGGTCACGCCCACCACCAGCGCTTGCGGAAAGGCCGCAAACAGCGCCGCGATGCTGGCCGCCAGCGTGCCCGCGACCAGGTAGCCCACGCCGCAGACCACGGCCGCGGTATAGCGGCGGTTGCGGTCGGGGTCGGCCTGCGGGCCGGTGCAGATGGCGGCAGTGATCGCCGCCAGGTTGACGCCGTGCGAGCCGAACGGCGCCAGCACGGCCGAGGTCAGGCCGGTGAGCGAGATCAGGCGCGAGGCCGGCACGTGGTAGCCGTCGGCTTGCAGCACGGCCAGCCCGGGGATGTTCTGCGAGGCCAGCGCCACGATGAACAGCGGGACCGCCATGCTGACCAAGGCCGACAGCGAGAAGGCCGGCGTGGTCCACACCGGCACCGCCAATGCCAGCCGCACCCCCGAGAAATCGAGCTGGCCGAGCGCGCCGGCGACTACCGCCCCGGTCAGCAGCACCCCTGGCACCGCATAGGCCGGCCACAGGCGCCGCCCGAGCAGGTAGGCGGCGAACATCGCCAGCAGCAGCACGGTCTGGTGCTGCGCCTGCACGAACACATCCACGCTGATGCGGAACAGGATGCCGGCCAGCAGGGCTGACGCGATGCTGGCGGGCAGGGCGCGCATCAGCTTGTCAAACCAGCCGGTCATGCCGGCCGCGGCCATCATCAGCCCGGCCAGCAGGAAGGCGCCGATGGCTTCCGCGTAGGGCACGCCGGGCAGGCTGGCGATCAGCAGCGCCGCGCCGGGCGTGGACCAGGCCACCACGATCGGCACGCGCAGCGCCAACGACAGGCCGATGGTGGTGATTCCCATGCCCATCGACAGCGCCCAGATCCAGGACGAAATCTGGGCATCGGTCAGGTGGGCGGCGTGGCCGGCCTGGATCATCAGCACCAGCGAACTGGTATAGCCGGTGAGCGTGGCGACCAGCCCGGCGACCAGCGCGGACACGGACAGGTCGGACAATTTCAGTGAAGCGGTGGTCATGAGGGTGGCAGCAGGCCATTGGCACGGCCGACATCTTCGCATGAGTGCCTTGGCCGTACCAATTTGCCGCGGCGGCGTCCAGAAATCGCGGTTGACGGGGCTTTCCCTTACGGACTTTTCCGACTGGAGCGGGCAGGGGGGCGTTGTTATGCTGGCTTCGTGCCTTGCGAGCAGGGCACCGAGGAGAGACTCTTGGGCCCGCAGTGCGCGGGCCCTTCTTTTTTGGGGCCAGCCTTGGCCCGGCCCCGGTCGTCTACAATGCGGGCTGCCGTGCCACGCCAGCCCTGGCTGCCAGGCCGTCCCTCCTTTCTCTCGTCGTCTCGTCTTTCTCCCATGGCCCTGTTTTCCATTACCGACGCCCAGCTTGCCTTCGGGCACGTGGCCCTGCTCGATCACACCGACTTTTCGCTGGAGGCCGGCGAGCGCGTGGGTTTGATCGGGCGCAACGGTTCGGGCAAGTCCTCGCTGCTGAAGATCGTGGCGGGGCTGTCGGCGCCCGACGATGGGCTGATCGCGCGCCAGAGCGGCGTGACCAGCGCCTACGTGCCGCAGGAGCCGCAGTTCGAGGCGGGCATCACCGTGTTCGACGCCGTCTCGCAGGGCATGGGCGATGCGCACGACTTGCTGGTGCGCTACGAGGCCGCCGCCGACCGCGTCGCCGAGAACCACGACGACGAAGCCGCGCTGGCCGAATTGCACCGGCTGCAGTCCGAGTTGGACGCCGCCGATGCCTGGCAGCTGCGCACCCGCGTGGAAACCACGCTGGCGCGCCTGGGGCTGGATTCGCACACGCGCGTCGAGGCACTGTCCGGTGGCCTGCAGAAACGCGTGGCGCTGGCGCAGGCGCTGGTGGCCGAGCCCGACATCCTGCTGCTGGACGAGCCCACCAACCACCTCGACGTGGAAGCGATCCGCTGGCTGGAAGACCTGCTGCTGGGCTTCCGCGGCAGCGTGCTGCTGATCACCCACGACCGCGCCTTCCTCGACCGCGTCGCCACCCGCATCATCGAACTGGACCGCGGCCGGCTGGTGTCCTTCCCCGGCAACTTCGCCGCCTACCAGGCGCGCAAGGAAGAGATGCTGGCGGCGGAGCAGGTCGAGCAGGCCAAGTTCGACAAGCTGCTGGCGCAGGAAGAGGTGTGGATCCGCAAGGGGGTGGAGGCGCGCCGCACGCGCAGCGTGTCGCGCATCCAGCGCCTGGTGGCGATGCGCAACGAGCGCGCCGCGCGCCGTGAAGTCCAGGGCAACGTCAAGCTGGAGGTGTCGCAGGCCGACCGCTCCGGCAAGATCGTGGCCGAGCTGACCGACGTCAGCAAGGCCTATGGCGACAAAGTGGTGGTGCGCGACTTCACCGCCACCATCATGCGCGGCGACAAGGTCGGCCTGATCGGTCCCAACGGCGCCGGCAAGACCACGCTGCTGCGGTTGATCCTGGGCGAACTGGCGCCGGACAGCGGCACCGTGCGCAACGGCAGCAACCTGCAGGTGGCGTACTTCGACCAGATGCGCACCGCGCTGGATCTGGAGCGCTCGCTGGCCGACACCATCAGCCCGGGCAGCGACTGGGTCGAGGTCAACGGCCAGCGCAAGCATGTGATGAGCTACCTGGGCGACTTCCTGTTCGCGCCGGAGCGCGCGCGTTCGCCGGTCAAGTCGCTGTCAGGCGGCGAGCGCAACCGGCTGCTGCTGGCGCGCCTGTTTGCGCGCCCGGCCAATGTGCTGGTGCTGGACGAGCCGACCAACGATCTCGACATCGATACGCTGGAACTGCTGGAAGAACTGCTGCAGGACTATGGCGGCACCGTGTTCCTGGTCTCGCACGACCGCGCCTTCCTGGACAACGTGGTGACCTCGACCCTGGCCGCCGAGGGCGGTGGCGTGTGGCGCGAATCGGTGGGCGGGTATTCCGACTGGGTCGAGCAGTCGGCCCGCAGCGCGGCGCTGCAGGCGGCGCGCAAGCCGGAGCAGAAGGCGGCAGAGCCGGCAAAGGGCAAAGATTCGCGCGAGGCGCGCGGCGCCAATCGTACGGTCAAGCTGTCGTACAAGGAGCAGCGCGAACTGGACGGCCTGCCGGAGCGCATTGCCGCGCTGGAAACCGAGCAGAAGACGATCTCGGCGCAGCTCGCGGACGGCTCGCTCTATGTCAGCGATGCGCCCAAGGCCGCGCAGCTGGGCACGCGGCACGATGAGATCGAGATGGAACTGCTGGAAGCGCTGGAGCGCTGGGAAGTGCTGGAGGCGAAGTCGAAGGGCGAGGGGGCCTGAGGGTCGGGCAAGCCGGCCCTCACCCGCACCACGCCAGCACCATATTGGTCAGGTCGACCATGAACCCCGGCCGCAGGTAACCCACGAACCCAAGCGCCAGCACCCCGGCCAGCACCGCCAGCCCGCCTGCCTTCATCACGCGCGCCTGGGTCGTGCTCATCATGCCGCCGCCGGCTGCACGCGCACCAGCGCCTGCTCGCGGATCGGCAGGTTCACCAGCGCGGCCACCACGCCCAGCGCGATCGCGATCAGCCACACCGTGTTGTAGCCGCCGGTACGGTCGTAGAGGAAGCCGCCCAGCCAGGCCCCCAGGAAACTGCCGATCTGGTGCGAGAAGAACACCACGCCCGACAGCATCGACAGGTATTTCACGCCGAACACCTGGGCGATGATGCCGTTGGTCAGCGGCACCGTGGACAGCCACAGGAAGCCCATGACCGCCGCGAACACCCAGGTGCTGGCCACCGTCAGCGGCAGCAGCAGGTAGCCGGCGATCACCACCGAACGCGTCACGTAGATGGCGGACAGCAGGTAGCGCTTGGGCAGGCGCTGCCCCAGCGCGCCGGCGGTATAGGTGCCGAATACATTGAACAGCCCGATCAGCGCCAGCGCCACGACGGCGACTTTCGGGTCAGTCAGGCCCTGGTCCTTCAGGTAGGGCGCCAGGTGCACGCCGATAAACACCACCTGGAAGCCGCATACGAAGTAGCCCAGTGTCAGCAGCTGGAAGTTGCGGTTGCCGAAGGCTTCATGCACGGCCTGGCCGATGGTCTGGTGGTGGCCGCCGGTGTGGGCCGCTTCGCGCGGCTCGCGCAGCGTCAGCGCCAGCGGCAGCATCACGCAGGCCATCAGCGCCATTACATAGAGGGCGTTCTGCCAGCCCAGCCCGGAGATCAGGCCCTGTTCCACCGGGATCATCAGGAACTGGCCGAAGGAGCCGGCCGCGGCGGCGATGCCCATGGCCCAGACCCGCTTCTCGGGGCTGGCCACGCGGCCGATCACGCCGTAGACGATGCTGTAGGTGGTGCCGGACTGGGCGATGCCGATCATCACGCCGGCACCGGTGGCAAAGGCGGTGCCGCTGGTGGCCAGCGCCATCACCACCAGCCCGGCCACGTACAGCCCCACGCCGACCAGCATGATGCGCAGCGCGCCGAACTTGTCGGCCAGCGCCCCGGCAAAGGGCTGGCTGGCGCCCCACATCAGGTTCTGCAGCGCCAGCGCGAAAGCGAAGGTCTCGCGGTTCCAGCCATGGGCCTGGGTGATCGGCAGGTTGAACAGGCCGAAGCCGTGCCGGATGCCCATTGAAAGGGTCACGAGCAGCCCACCGCACACAAGTACGGTGGTCAGGGAGAGTTGTCGGTTCTGCATGTCTTGGCTCGATGTGCGGCAGTCCCGCCGGGTAAGCGCGGTGCCGACAGGGATTGTGTGTGCTTGTTGTTGCCCGTGCCGGGACGGCAATCGGGCTTGCCGGGGCCGGGTGCTGGCGAGTTTACTCCGGCTCGGGAAAACGCGTACGGCGCTGCCCGCGCTGCCGGCGCCCTGGCAAAAAGTGGCGGCGGCCCGGCAAACCGGCGCCAGCGCGGGTCGGCAGGCCAAGCGCTTTTTTGGCGGGATTGCCGTCGCCCGCTTCCATTACAATGCAGTGCCCGGTGCCCCGGCGCGTGCACAGTTGTGCGCCTCATGGCAGCCGGGACCATCACTTTCGTAGCGACTCCATGGCGAGCAAAACCAGTCAGTACAGCGAATCTTCCATCCGGGTCCTGAAGGGCCTGGAGCCGGTCAAGCAGCGTCCCGGCATGTACACCCGGACCGACAACCCCCTGCATATCGTGCAGGAGGTGATCGACAACGCCTCGGACGAGGCCCTCGGCGGCCACGGCTCCGAGATCCTGGTGACCCTGCATCGCGACGGCAGCCTCAGCGTGGAGGACGACGGCCGCGGCATCCCGGTGGGCATCCACCCGGAAGAAGGCGTGCCGGTGGTCGAGATCGTCTTCACCCGGCTGCACGCCGGCGGCAAGTTCGACAAGGGCAAGGGCGGCGCCTATGCCTTCTCGGGCGGCCTGCACGGCGTGGGCGTGTCGGTGACCAATGCCTTGTCGACGCAGCTGGACGTGACCGTGTGGCGCGACAGCATGTGCTCGACGCTGACCTTCTCCGGCGGCGACGTGACCGTGCCGCTGGCCTCGCGCAAGATCGAGCGGGGCGAGAAGAAGAGCGGCACCCGCGTGCAGGTGTGGCCGGACGCCAGGTATTTCGACTCGGCCGCGATCCCGCTGGCCGAGCTGCAGCGCCTGCTGCGCAGCAAGGCGGTGCTGCTGCCGGGCGTCAAGGTCACGCTGGTGACCGAGAAGACCGGCGAGCGCCAGACCTGGCAGTACGACCAGGGCCTGAAGGGCTACCTGGTCGAGGCGCTGGCGCAGGGCAGCGGCGCGGAATTGGTGATCCCGATGTTCGAGGGCGAGCACTTCGCCGACCCCGACGCCAATCCCGGCGAAGAAGGCTTTGCCGACGGCGAAGGCGCCTCCTGGGTGGTGGCATGGACCGAAGACGGCGCGCCGGTGCGCGAGTCCTACGTCAACCTGATCCCGACGCCGGCCGGCGGCACGCATGAATCCGGCCTGCGCGAAGGGCTGTTCCAGGCGGTCAAGAGCTTTATCGAGATGCACGCGCTGCAGCCCAAGGGCGTCAAGCTGATGAGCGAAGACGTGTTTGCGCGCGCCTCGTTCGTGCTCTCGGCCAAGGTGCTGGATCCGCAGTTCCAGGGCCAGATCAAGGAACGCCTGAACAGCCGCGACGCGGTGCGGCTGGTCTCCACCTTCAGCCGCCCGGCGCTGGAGCTGTGGCTGAACCACCATGTCGAGTACGGCAAGAAGCTGGCCGAGCTGGTGATCCGCCAGGCTCAGGCGCGCACGCGCGCGGCGCAGAAGGTCGAAAAGAAAAAAGGCTCCGGCGTGGCCGTGCTGCCCGGCAAGCTGACCGATTGCGAGTCCACCGACGTGACCCGCAACGAACTGTTCCTGGTCGAGGGCGACTCGGCCGGCGGCTCGGCCAAGATGGGCCGCGACAAGGAGTTCCAGGCCATCCTGCCGCTGCGCGGCAAGGTGCTCAATACCTGGGAGACCGAGCGCGACCGCCTCTTTGCCAACAACGAAGTGCACGACATCGCGGTGGCGATCGGCGTGGACCCGCACGGCGCCAACGACGAGCCCGACCTGTCCAACCTGCGCTACGGCAAGATCTGCATCCTGTCCGACGCGGATGTGGACGGCGCGCATATCCAGGTGCTGCTGCTGACGTTGTTCTTCCGCCACTTCCCCAAGCTGATCGAGACCGGCAACGTCTGTGTGGCGCGTCCGCCGCTGTTCCGCGTCGATGCGCCCGCGCGCGGCAAGAAGCCGGCGCAGAAGCTGTACGCGCTGGACGAAGGCGAGCTGCTGGCCATCCAGGACAAGCTGCTCAAGGACGGCGTCAAGGAAAACTCGTGGCAGATTTCCCGCTTCAAGGGCCTGGGCGAAATGAGCGCCGAGCAGCTCTGGGAAACCACCATGAACCCCGACACGCGGCGCTTGCTGCCCGTGTCGCTGGGCGAATACGACCTGCCGCAGACCGTCGAGATGATGAATATGCTGATGGGCAAGGGCGAGGCCGCACAGCGCCGCAGCTGGCTGGAAGAGAAGGGCAACGAGGTCGAGGCCGATATCTGAGCGATACCTGAGCGGAAAGCGGCGGCCGGTGATTGGGTAGATAATCGCCCAGTCTGCCTGGCCGTCATTCCCGACGGCCGCCAACGGACAGTAATCTGGAACGCACGATGACGACGAGAACTCCCGGCAAACCATGGCGCAAGGCGGCGGCAGCCGTCGTGGCGCTGGCCGGGTTCGCCTTCGTGCCGGCGGCGCATGCCGAGCTGTGGGGCTTTATCGATGCCGACGGCGTGGCGCATTTTGCCGACCAGAAGCTGGACGCGCGCTACAAGCTGTTCATGAAGGACGGCGGCAAGCTGGATACCGCGCGCCTGGCGGCGCGGCAATCGCAGGCGGCCGCTGGCGCGGACATCGACCTGGAGCAGCACAAGCTGTACCGCTACGTCGTCAACCATCCCAATATCAAGACCGTCGAACCGTTGATCCACCAGATCGCCGGCAAGCAGGATGTCGATCCCGCGCTGGTCAAGGCGGTGATGGCGGTCGAGTCGGGCTTCAACCCGGGCGCGGTGTCGCCCAAGGGCGCGATCGGCCTGATGCAGGTGATCCCCGACACCGGCGCGCGCTTTGGCGTGAGCGCCGATGCGCGCCGAAGCATCGAGCAGAAGCTGGCCGATCCACGCACCAATATCACCGCGGGCGTGCGCTACCTGAGCTGGCTGATGCAGCTGTTCCCGAACAACCTGGAGCTGGTGCTGGCTGCCTATAACGCCGGCGAGGGCGCGGTGCAGCGCTACAACAACCGCATTCCGCCTTACCCGGAGACCCGGCAGTATGTCAGCACCGTGCTGCAGTTTTACCGGCTGTACCAGCCGCAGCAGGGCGCGGTGCTCAAGCGCGCCAGCGCCAGCGCGGACGGCCCGCGCGTGAAGATGGTCATCGGCGGGCGCCGCCCCATGCCCTGACCGGCATACCCGAACAACAAGCAACCCGGCGCGCCGGCAGTTCAACGTGGCGCGCCGAATTCTTGCCTACCCATGGAACAACAAGACATCACGTTTCAACCTGAAGAGCCGGCCGATTCGCTGACGCTGGCGCGCTACGCCGAGCGCGCCTACCTGGACTACGCCGTCAGCGTGGTCAAGGGCCGCGCGCTGCCCGAGGTGGCCGACGGCCAGAAGCCGGTGCAGCGCCGCATCCTGTTCGCGATGCACGAGATGGGCCTGCGCGCCGACGCCAAGCCGGTCAAGTCCGCGCGCGTGGTCGGCGATGTGCTGGGCAAGTTCCACCCGCATGGCGACCAGTCCGCCTATGACGCGCTGGTGCGCCTGGCGCAGGACTTCTCGCTGCGCTACCCGCTGATCGACGGCCAGGGCAACTTCGGCTCGCGCGATGGCGACGGCGCGGCGGCGATGCGCTACACCGAAGCGCGCCTGACGCCGATCTCGCGGCTGCTGCTCGATGAGATCGATGAAGGCACGGTCGATTTCGCCCCCAACTACGACGGCTCGATGCAGGAGCCCAGGCTGCTGCCGGCGCGGCTGCCGTTCGTGCTGCTCAACGGCGCCTCGGGCATCGCGGTGGGCATGGCGACCGAGATCCCGCCGCATAACCTGCGCGAAGTCGCCGCGGCCACCGTGGCGATGATCCGCAATCCCAATATCACGCTGGCCGAGCTGCTGGCGCTGATGCCGGGGCCGGACTATCCGGGCGGCGGCCAGATCATCTCGCCGGCGTCCGATATCGCCCAGATCTACGAGGGCGGCCGCGGCAGCCTGAAGGTGCGCGCGCGCTGGACCATCGAGGAGATGGCGCGCGGCCAGTGGCAGCTGGTGGTGACCGAGCTGCCGCCGAACACCTCGGCGCAGAAGGTGCTGGAAGAGATCGAGGAAATCACCAACCCCAAGATCAAGACCGGCAAGAAGGCGCTGACGCAGGACCAGCAGCAGCTCAAGGCCACCGTGCTGGCGGTGCTGGACGCGGTGCGCGACGAATCGGGCAAGGATGCGCCGGTGCGGCTGGTGTTCGAGCCCAAGAGCAAGAACGTCGGCCAGCAGGAGTTCATCCATACGCTGCTGGCGCATACCAGCCTGGAGTCGGGCGCGCCGATCAACCTGGTGATGATCGGCACCGACGGGCGCCCGCGCCAGAAGGGCCTGCGCGAGATCCTGTCGGAGTGGATCGCGTTCCGCTTCGAAACCGTCACGCGCCGCACGCGCCACCGCCTGGGCAAGGTCGAGGACCGCATCCATATCCTCGAAGGCCGGATGCTGGTGCTGCTCAATATCGACGAGGTGATCCGCATCATCCGCGAGAGCGACGAGCCCAAGCCGGCGCTGATCGAGGCCTTCGGCCTGAGCGACCGCCAGGCCGAGGACATCCTGGAAATCCGGCTGCGCCAGCTGGCGCGCCTGGAAGCGATCCGGATCGAGAAGGAACTGAAGGAACTGCGCGAGGAACAGGCCGACCTGGACGTGCTGCTCAAGTCCGAGACCATGATGCGCCGCCGCATCATCAAGGAGATCGAGACCGACGCCAAGCAATACAGCCCGGAAGACAAGGACCCGCGCCGCACGCTGATCCAGGAAGAGCGCCGCGCCGCGGCCGAAGTGCGCGTGATCGACGAGCCGGTGACGGTGGTGATGTCGCAGAAGGGCTGGGTGCGCACGCGCCAGGGCCATGGCCACGATGCGCAGCAGTTCACCTTCAAGGCCGGCGACGCGCTCTACGGCACCTTCGAATGCCGTACCGTCGACGTGCTGCTGGTGTTCGGCACCAACGGCCGGGTCTATTCCGTGCCGGTCGCCAGCCTGCCTGGCGGGCGCGGCGACGGGGTGCCCATCACCACGCTGATCGAGTTGCAGTCCGGCAGCCAGGTCGCGCACACCTTTGCCGGCAGCGCGGAGCAGCGCATGCTGATCGCCACCGCGGGCGGCAATGGCTTCCAGACCAGGGTCGGTGACATGATCAGCCGGCAGAAGGGCGGCAAGTCGTTCCTGACGCTCGATGACGGCGACACGCCGCTGGCGCCGGCGCCGATCGGCGACGAGGCCACGCATGTGGCCTGCCTGTCCGGCAACGGCCGCCTGCTGCTGGTGGGGCTGGACGAGGTCAAGGTGCTGTCGGCCGGCGGGCGTGGCGTCATCCTGATCGAGCTGGAACCCAAGGAGAAGCTGCTGCAGGCAGTGGGCGTGGGCGCCCCGGGGCTGATGCTCTCGGGCGCGGGGCGCGGAGGCAAGCCGACCTCGCAGAAGCTGGCAGGCGTGGCCTTGCAGGCCTACGTGGGCAAGCGCGCGCGCAAGGGCAAGGCGATCGAGGCCAAGCTCAAGGAGCCGCGCATCGATCCGGTGCGCGTGGAGCCGCCGGCTGGCAACTGAGTGCCCTACCGGTTTGCTCCCCTCTCCTGCTTGCGGGAGAGGGGAGCCCCCAATCTGGCGGGCAATATCTCAATCCACTCCCACAAATCCCCCGGTCTGATGCGCCCACAGCCGCGCATACAGCCCGCCGTGCGCCAGCAATTGCGCGTGCGTGCCGCTTTCCACGATATGGCCGTTGTCCAGCACCACCAGCCGGTCCATGCGCGCAATCGTCGACAGCCGGTGGGCGATGGCGATCACGGTCTTGTCCTGCATCAGCGTTTCCAGGCTTTCCTGGATTGCCGCTTCCACCTCCGAATCCAGCGCCGAGGTGGCTTCGTCCAGGATCAGGATCGGCGCGTTCTTGAGCAGCACGCGCGCGATGGCAATGCGCTGGCGCTGGCCGCCTGACAGCTTCACGCCGCGCTCGCCGACCTGCGCCTCCAGCCCGGTATTGCCGTGGGCGTCGACCAGGTGCGGGGTGAATTCGTCGGCGCGGGCGCGGTGCAGGGCTTGCTGCAGTTCAGCCTCGGTACTGGAGGGCTTGCCGTAGAGCAGGTTCTCGCGGATCGACCGGTGCAGCAGCGAGGTGTCCTGCGTGACCATGCCGATCTGTGCGCGCAGGCTTTCCTGCGTGACCGCGGCGATGTCCTGGCCGTCGATCAGGATGCGGCCGCGCTCGACGTCGTAGAGTCGCAGCAGCAGGTTGACCAGCGTCGACTTGCCGGCGCCGGAGGGGCCGACCAGCCCGATCTTCTCGCCCGGGCGCACCGTCAGGTCCACGCCTTCGATGACGCCTGAGCCCTTGCCGTAGTGGAATCCCACCTGCTCGAAGCGGACCTCGCCATGGGTGACGCGCAACGGCTTCGCGTCGGCGCGGTCGGTCACCACGCGCGGCACGACAATCGTCTTCATGCCGTCCTGCACCTGGCCGACGTTTTCGAAGATGCCGTTGACCACCCACATGATCCAGCCGGACATATTGTTGATGCGGATCACCAGCCCGGTGGTGAGCGCAATCGCGCCGGTGGTGACGTGCCCCTCGCTCCACAGCCACAGGGCCAGCCCCGTGGTGCCGGCAATCAGCGCGCCGTTCATGGCGGTGATGGTGATGTCCATGCCGCTGATCATGCGTCCGGCCAGCCGCGACTTCTCGGTCTGCTCGGACATGGCGTCGCGCGCATAGTCTTCCTCGTGACGGGTGTGGGCGAACAGCTTGAGTGTGGTGATATTGGTGTAGCCGTCGACGATGCGCCCCATCAGGCGCGAGCGCGACTCCGTGGCCACCACCGAGCGCTGCTTCACGCGCGGCACGAAATGGAGCAGGGCAGCCACATAGCAGACGATCCACAGCAGCAGCGGTATCATCAGCCGCAAGTCGGCCTGTGCGAACAGCACCAGCGAGCTGACCGCATAGATCACCACGTGCCAGATCGCGTCCACCGCCTGCACCGCGGAATCGCGCAGCGAGTAGCCGGTCTGCATGATGCGCTGCGCGATGCGCCCGGCAAAGTCGTTCTGGAAGAACGACAGGCTCTGCTTGAGCACGTAGCGGTGGTTCTGCCAGCGGATCAGGTTGGCCAGCCCGGGGTTGATGACCTGGTGCACCAGCACATCGTGCAGCCCGAAAAAGATGGGACGCAGCAGCAGCGCCACCACCGCCATCCACAGCAGTTCATTGCGATGCCGGCTGAAGAACTCCGCGCCCGGCGTGGTCTGGGCCATGTCGACCAGCCGGCCGAGGAAGCTGAACAGCGCCACCTCGATCAGCGCGCCGACCAGGCCCACCAGCAACAGCAGCGCGAACACGCCCCACACTTCGCGCAGGTACCAGGCATAGAAGCGCCAGACCTGGCCGGGCGGCTCGTGGTCGGGCATGCCCCGGAAGGGGTCGATCAGTCTTTCCAGGCGACGCAACATGGCAGGTTTCCCGTTGTGCCCGGCGCACCCCGGCGTCTTCGTGGGAGGTGGGGGCGCGCGTGCGGCGGATCAGACACAACATGATACGCGCCTTGCACAATGGAAAAGCCCCGCCAGGGGGCGGGGCCTTGTCAGAACCGCAGCGCGGAAACTTCTGAATGGTCAGGGGTGGTGGATCACCATATGCGTGAACGGCGGCACATAGGCCTGCAGTGTCACGAACAGGCCCACCAGGATCGCCAGCACGATCGAGTGGAAGAACACATAGCGCAGGATGTCGCCTTCGTGGCCGTACCACTTGGTCGCGGTCGAGGCCACCACGATGGATTGCGCATCGATCATCTTGCCCATCACGCCGCCCGAGCTGTTGGCCGAGGCCATCAGCACCGGCGACAGGCCCAGCTGCTCCGCCGTGGTCTTCTGCAGGCCGCCGAACAGCACGTTCGAGGCCGTGTCCGAACCGGTCAGCGCCACGCCCAGCCAGCCCAGCATGGTGCCGAACAGCGGGTAGAACACGCCGGTGTGGGCGAAGGCCAGGCCCAGCGTGGCATCCAGGCCCGAGTAGCGGGTCAGGTAGCCGACGCCGAACATCGCGCAGATGGTCAGCAGCGAGTAGCGCACCAGCTTGATGGTTTCCCAGTATTCCTTGAACAGGCGCGGCACCGAGTAGCCCATCAGCAGGCCGCCGGCGATGGCCGAGACAAAGATGCCGGTGCCGGCCATCGACAGCACGTTGAAGTTGAAGACCGCGCCTTCGATGACTTCCTTGGGCACGACCGGCGGCACCTTGACGATGGCCTTGTCCAGCCCCGGGATCGGGAATTTCCACGCCCACAGGCTATCCATCAGCTTCTTGAACTCGGGGACGCCCCAGACAAAGACGAACACGGTCAGGATCACCCACGGCATCCAGGCCTTGGCCACCGAGATGCCGGCCGAGGCGGCGCTGGCGCGGGCATCGGCTTCCAGCGCTTCGGGATGGTCGACCTTGGAGTCGTCGTGGCGGCCCAGGATCCTGGTCGAGGTCCAGATCTCCTTCGGATGCCAGACCTTCAGGAACAGCGTCAGCGAGCCCATCGACACCAGCGCGGCGATCACGTCCACCAGCCACGGTCCGTGGTAGTTCGACACCAGGAACTGCGGGATCGCAAAGCTCACGCCCGCCACCAGGATCGCCGGCCAGATCGCCAGCATGCCGCGGAAGCCGGCAAAAGCCCAGATCAGCCAGAACGGCACGATCACCGAGAAGAACGGCAGCTGGCGGCCGATCATGGCCGACAGGTCGAGCAGGTCCAGCCCGGTCACCGACGCCAGGCCGATGATCGGGGCGCCCAGCGCGCCGTAGGCCACCGGCGCGGTGTTGGCGATCAGCGCCAGGCCCGAGGCGGCCAGCGGCGAGAAGCCCAGGCCGATCAGGATGGCGCCGGTCACGGCCACCGGCGTGCCGAAGCCGGCCGCGCCCTCGAAGAAGGCGCCGAAGCTGAACGCCACCAGCAGCAGCTGCAGGCGGCGGTCCTCGGTGATGCCGGAGATCGAGTTCTGCAAGACTTTGAATGACCCGTTAAGGGTTGTCAGCCGGTGCAGGAAGATGATGTTCAGCACGATCCAGCCGATCGGGAACAGCCCGGACACGATGCCCAGCCCCGCTGCCTTGCCGGCCATTGCCGCCGGCATGCCGAACACCGTGGAGGCGACCACGATGCCGATCAGCAATGCCAGCCCCGCCGCCAGGTGGGCCTGCATATGAAAGAACGCCAGCGCTGCCAGCAGCACGGCGACGGGAATGCCCGCGGCAATGGTCGACAGCGCCATATTGCCTAGCGGGTCATAGACTTGACTCCACACGATCGATGTCCTCCTCAGGTTGGCTCAGGCGCCGGGACGATCTGCGTGCCCTCGGCGCCGTGCATGCGCTTTGCACCGGCGAACGGCATCCGCCGCGCGCGGGAAAGAACCAGCGATTGTAGGAACGGGTTCCGTGTTCGCTGTCGTATATTGCGTCATGCCTGGCATGAGCCACATTCAGGGATCAGGGTTTCCCTGGGGGGGCTTGCGGCGCACGTGGTGCCTTCCAGGCACTCAGGCCAGAGTACTCTAAACGGCGCCTGTTGCAAAAGCCTGCGTGCCTGCCACCGGCTTGCATGACCGGCCCGGCAGCCATGCCGGGACTGGCGCAAGCGCCGGCGCTCGGCGCATACTGGCGGGCGTCATGCCGCGGGCGCGCTGCCGCCCGCATCCAACCATTGAATGAGGCTGCCCATGACCGAATTCCTTCCCCCCTGGCCTTTGCTGACCGCATTCGTGCTGGCCAGCCTGGCGCTGGCCATCACGCCCGGCCCGGCCGTGGTCTATATCGTCACGCGCACGCTGGCGCAGGGCCGGCAGGCCGGGCTGGCCTCGATCGGCGCGGTGGCGCTGGGCAACCTGGGCAACGCGATCGGCGCCTCGCTTGGGCTGGCGGTGCTGTTCTCGGTATCGGCGCTGGCGTTTTCGGTGGTCAAGTACGCGGGGGCGGCCTACCTGATCTGGCTGGGCATCCGCGCCTTGCGTGGCGGCGCCGCGGCGGCTGACGGCGGCACGGTTGAAGTAGCGCCACGCAGCCTGCGCCAGGTGGTGCGCGACGGCTTCGTGGTGGCACTGCTCAATCCCAAGACCGCGATCTTCTTTGCTGCTTTCCTGCCGCAGTTCATGAACCCGGCAGGCTCGGCGCTGACGCAGAGCCTGGCACTGGGCGTGGCCTTCGTGCTGATCGCCGCGACCACGGACGCCTGCTACGTGATGGCCGCCGCCGCGGTGATGCCGGCACTGCGCCGCGCCGGCAGGGCGCGAGCGCTCGGCCGCTACCTGACCGGCGCGGCGTTTATCGGGCTGGGGGTTTTTACCGCGGCGTCGGGCTCGCGCGCGGCGAAGTAAGGCAGGACGGCAGGAAAGAAAAAACTGCCGCGGCTCAGCGCAGCGGCAGTTCCAGGATGCCGTCCGCGGCGGGGCGGGCGCGCATCGCGCTCAACCAGCGCTCCAGGTTGGGGCGCGGCTGGTGCTTGAGCGGCAGCCCCATCCAGCGGTGCGCGGCGCAGGCCAGCGAGATGTCGGCCATGGTGAAGCGGTCGCCGCCGATGAACTCGCGCCCGGTCAGCGCCTTGTCCAGCAGCGCGGCCAGCGGCTCGGTGCGCTCGCACGATGCCTTGATGGCAGCCTCGTCGCGCTCCGCCTTTGGCTTGCGCACCAGGTTCAGGAACGCCGTCACCATGGCCGGGCTGAAGGCGGTGGTCTGCCAGTCCATCCAGCGGTCGGCCGAGGCGCGTGCCTTGACGTCCTCGGGCCACAGCGTGCCTTCGCCGTAGCGCGCGCACAGGTACCGCACGATCGCATTGGATTCCCACAGCACGAAGGGCTCGCCGCCGACATCGGTGCCGCGGAAATCCTCGATCACGGGGATCTGGCGGTTCGGGTTCAGGCGCACATAGGCCTCGGTGTCGAGGTCGCCCTTGGTCACGCCGATATCCACGCGCTCATGGTCCAGGTGCAGCTCGCGCGCGCACCAGACCACTTTCTGCACGTTGATGGAGGAGAGTCGGCCCCAGATACGCAACATTTCGGCTCCAGTGGTGATGCGCGCCCGGGCTTCAGGCCGCGCGCGGTTGCCTGGCGGCGGCCGCGGCGATGGCTTCGCGGAACAGCTCGCCAAGGATGGCCACGCCCTGCTCGATGCGCTCGGCCGACACCGTGACGAAGGCCAGGCGCAGCGCGTTGCGCTTCGGGTTGCTGGCGTAGAACGGCGCGCCCGGCACATAGGCCACGTTGCGCTTCACGGCTTCTTCCAGGATCACCATGCTGTCCAGGCCCTCGGGCAGCTCCATCCAGATGAACATGCCGCCTTCGGGCGCGTTCCAGGTCACGCCCTCGGGCATATGGCGCTTGAGCGCGTCCAGCATGTACTGGCACTGCTTGCCGTAGAGCTCGCGGATGGTCGGGATATGCGTGTCGAGCAGGCCGTCGCGGATGGTCTCGTAGGCCACGCGCTGGGTGAAGGTCGGCGTGTGCAGGTCAGACGCCTGCTTGGCCTGGCACAGCTTGAAGTGCAGCTCGGGCGGGGCGATCACGTAGCCCAGGCGCATGCCGGGGGCCAGGATCTTCGAGAACGAACCCATGTAGATCACGCCGTCCGGGTTCATCGACAGCAGGCTGGGCAGCTGGTCGCCGGTGTAGCTGAGCGCGCCGTAGGGATCGTCCTCGACCAGCAGCACGCCCTGTTCCTTGGCGCGGGCCACCAGCGCTTCGCGGCGTTCCAGCGGCAGGCGGCGCCCGGTCGGGTTCTGGAAGTTGGGCAGGGCGTACAGGAAGCGCGCGCCGGCGGTCAGCTCGGGCGTCAGCGCCTCGGGCAGCAGGCCCTTGTCGTCGCTGGGGATCGAGACGAACTCAGGTTCGAACAGCGAGAACGCCTGCAGCGCGCCGAGGTAGCTGGGGGTTTCCACCAGCACCTTGCTGCCCGGGTCGATCATCACCTTGGCGATCAGGTCCAGTGCCTGCTGCGAGCCGGTGGTGATCAGCACGCGCTCGACCGGCGCGCCATGGCGCCTGGCGACGAACTCGCGCAGCGGCAGGTAGCCTTCGGTCGCGGCGTATTGCAGCGCCGCCTGCGGGTTGTCGGCGAATACGCGGGCCGTCGCTGCCTCCATGGCCGCTACCGGGAACGAGGCCGGCGACGGCAGGCCGCCGGCGAACGAAATGACTTCCGGACGCTCGGTGACCTTCAGGATTTCGCGGATGGCCGAGCTGGTCAGTTGCTGTGCCCGGCGGGAGATGGCCCATTTCATGATGTGTCTCTTGTGGTCTGGGGGAGTTCTGGGCTGAGCGGCAAGCCTGCCGCTCAGTCAACGATAAATAGTCGTGCGCCCTTCGGCGAGGACGAACGGTGCGCTTCCGCCTGGTCGGCTACCTGGTAGCTGGTGCCCGCGCCGAGCACGAACTGCCGGCCGTCTTCCAGCTCGGTATGGAGCTCGCCGTCCAGCACGAACAGGATATGGCCCTTGCTGCACCAGTGGTCGGCCAGGTAGCCCGGCGAATATTCGACCATGCGCACGCGGATGTCGCCGAACTGGCGCGTGCGCCAGGTGGCCTCGCCCTGCTCGCCGGGGTGGCGGGTCGGCGCGATGGCCGACCAGTCGGTGGTGCCGAAGGGCAGGTTGTCGATGCGCATGCGGGCCTCAGGCCGCCTTCACTTCGGCGATCATCTCGATCTCGACGCAGGCGCCCAGCGGGACCTGCGCCACGCCGAAGGCGCTGCGCGCATGCTTGCCGTTGTCGCCGAACACTTCGGCCAAAAGCTCCGAGGCGCCGTTGGTGACCAGGTGCTGCTCGGTGAATTCGGGAGTCGAGTTGACCAGGCTCATCACCTTGACGATGCGGGTAACGCGGTTCAGGTCGCCCACATGCGCGTGCAGCGTGGCCAGCAGGTCGATGGCGATCGCGCGCGCTGCGGCCTTGCCGGACTCGGTGTCGATGTCCTTGCCCAGCTTGCCGGTCCATACCTTGCCTTCCTTGCGGGCGATATGGCCCGACAGGAATACGGTGTTGCCGGTTTGCGCGGCCATTACATAGGCGGCGGCGGGGGCGTTGACGGCCGGCAGTTCGATGCCGAGGCGGGCAAGGGTGTCGTAGACGGACATGTAGGCTCCAGTCAGTGAATGCGTCCAGGGAGGATCGGTGGCGTTTCCGGGGCGGGGGCGGGTGCGCTTTGCTGCACGGCGGCGCGGCGGCCGAGGGCCACGACGGCGATCACCGCCACCGCGAAGGCGATGGTGGGGGCGTCAAGCGGCTCGGCCAGGATCAGCGCACCGCCCGCCAGCGTCAGGAACGGCTGCAGCAATTGTATCTGGCCGACGCGCGCCACGCCGCCTTTTGCGAGGCCGGCGTACCAGAAAAGGAAGCCGACAAACATCGAGAACACCGACACATAGGCCATGCCGCCCCAGGCGCGCGGCGACGCCGCGGCAATCGCCGGCAGGTCGCGCAGGGTCAGCCAGGCCACCACCGGCACCAGCGTCGGCAGCGATACCACCAGCGCCCAGCTGATGGTTTCCAGCCCGCCCAGCTCGCGCGACAGCTTGCCGCCCTCGGCATAGCCCAGCGCGCCCAGCACCACGGCGGCGAACAGGTACCAGTCCGCATGCTGCAGGCCGCCGGCACCCTGCCAGACGGCAAAGCCCACCACCAGCGCGCTGCCGGCCACGGCCGACAGCCAGAACGCCGGCGACGGCCGCTCGCGCCCGAACCAGGCGGCGAATACCGCGGTCGCCAGCGGCAGCAGGCCGATCACGATGGCGCCGTGGCTGGCCGGCACCTCGCGCATCGCCAGCGAAGAAAACAGCGGGAAACCTGCCACCACGCCCAGCGCGGTCACGGCCAGCCGCGGCCACTGGCCGCCGCGCGGGCGGCGGCTGGCGGACAGCGCGCCGCGCCAGGCCAGCAGCGCCAGCGCCAGCAGCGCGGCCAGCACGGCGCGCGCCAGTGCCACAAAGATCGGGTCCAGTTCGGCCACCGCCATGCGCGTGAACGGCAGCGTCTGGCTGAAGATCGCCACGCCGACAAAGCCGAGCAGCATGCCGCCGGAGGCCGGCGGGGCAGACGTCAGTGGCGAAGCGGGGCGGCTGGCGGGCATGCTCGGGGTCTTGGTTGTCATCGGCTCGGAATCGGATCGCCGCGGGTCACTGCACGCCCGGGCTGGCGCTGACCGCAATCCACAGCGCGGTCAGCGCCAGCGCCGCGCCCATGGCGCGGTTGAACCAGCGCACGCGCTGCCCTTGCTGCAGCCATTGCCGCAACGACGCGCCCAGCACGCCGTACACGCCGTTGCTGACAAAGCCCAGCACGGCGAACACGCTGCACACCAGCAGCACGCGCTGCACCGGCGAGGGCGCGCCCGTCATGTAAGAGGCCGCGACCGCCAGCGCCAGCATCCACGCCTTGATGTTGGCGTACTGCAGCACCGCCGACTGCCACACGCTCAGCGGGCGCAGCACCTGCTTCTGCGCCAGCGCCGCGCTGCGCGCGATCTTCCACGCCAGCCACAGCAGGTAGGCCACGCCGGCCAGGTGCACGCCGGCGGCCAGCGCCGGCTGGCCCAGGACCAGCGCGCCCACGCCCAGCGCGCACAGCGCCAGGATGCTGGCAAAGCCGAAGGCCACGCCCACGCAGTGCGGCAGCGTGGCGCGCAGCCCGAAGTTGGCGCCGGTGACCGCGGCGATGGTGGTGTTGGGCCCGGGCGTGAACAGGCCCACCGTCAGCAGGGTCAGCAGGGCCAGGAACTGCGCGGCCGTCAGGCCGGTGAGCAAGCCGGACGCCATCACGCGAACGCGACCACCACGCGCCGGTTGGTGCGGCTCTTCTTCTCGATCTTGGTCACCACCACCGTGCCGATCTCGCTGGTGTTGGCCACGTGGGTGCCGCCGCAGGGCTGGCGGTCCACGCCGGGGATCTCGATGATGCGGATGCTGGCGGTGCCCGCCGGCGGCGCGGCGCCGATGGTGCGCACCAGCTCGGGCTGGGCGGCCAGTTCCTGCGGTGTGATCAGCGTGGTGCGCACCGCGGTGTTGGCGTGGATCAGCGCGTTCAGGCGCTCGGTCAGGTCGGCCTTGTCCAGGGTCGATTCCGGCAGGTCGAAGTCGACGCGCGCCGACTCCGGCGAGATGCCGCAGCCGGTCACCGGCACCGGGATCAGCGAGCCGAGCAGGTGCAGGCAGGTATGCAGCCGCATCAGCTTGTGGCGGCGCGCCCAGTCGATGGTCACGGTGACGCGCTCGCCCACGCGCGGCAGCGGCGCATCCGGTGCTGCCACATGCAGGATGCGGCTGCGGTCGTCGGCGTAGACAGTGTCGACGATGGCCACCGCGCGCCCGTCGGCCAGCGCCAGTATGGCGGTGTCGCCGGCCTGGCCGCCGCTGCGCGCGTAGCACACGGTTTCGTCGAGTTCGATCCCTTCGGCGCCGGCCGCCACCACGGTGGCGGTGCAGTGGCCAAGATAGGGGTCTTCGTCGAAGCGCTTGCGGGTGGCGGACATCGGGGTCTCCTGGTGGGCTTGTTCCGGGTGTGGCTAGCGCAGGGTGCGGATGCCCTGCGCGGTTTCGATTTCGGCGCTCAGTTCGGGCGGGCCCTCGGCCTGCTCGATGGCGATGAGGTGGTCGGCGCCCAGCCAGGCCAGCCCCTGGCGCAGCAGCTCGGCGCGCGGGTGGCGCCCGGACAGCCTGCGCAGCGCCAGGTCCTGCCGCGGCAGGCTGACGCCGGGGTAGCTGGCCACGTCCCACTGGATCAGGCTGGGCAGCAGGCCATCGCCGGCGCTGTCGGCTTCGCCCGGCCAGGCGGGCAGGCTGCCGTCCTCGGGCACGGTGATGCGCCAGTGCAGGCCGCCGCGGGTCATCGGGATGACCGGGGCGATGCGCTCCGGGTACTGCGCCTGCCACCGGCCCAGGTCGGCGGGGCGTTCCACGCGCGCGGCCCAGTGCAGCAGGAAGGGGCCGTCGCGCAGGCGCTGCTGCACGGCCTCGGTGTCCAGGCCGAACCAGCGCGCCCGGGCCGGTGCCGTTGCCGCCGGATCGACCGCGATCACTTCCAGGTAGACGCCGCCGAACATGCCCAGCACACGGTTGTGCGTGCCCATGGCCGTGTGCGCACCGCCGCCCTGGGGCGCAATGCCCAGCAGGCCGGCAACATGGTCCGTGCCGGCGTCCAGGTCGGGCGCGGCGATGACAAGGTGATCGAGGGCGAGCTTCATCTTGGCTTGATGGTAGACAAGGTAGTCGGTACAGTACCGGTACAGTTGAGCGGATCGTATTCAGTACAGTTGCAGGAGCAGCACATGGATGCCAACAGCAGGGATGGCGACGCCGGCGGCGAGCCCGCCACCGTCACCCGTCATAAGGATAGCGGCGGCGACGCCCACAGCACATCGGGGCAGACCTCCGGCCGCGCGCTGCGGCTGGTGGTGCCGCCCACCGAGCGCTTCCCGGATCCGATCCCCTCGGCGCAGATGACGCTGGTCGAGCAACTGACCGAATGGGCCCGCATGCGCATCGACGAGCGCGTGTTCCGCTCCGGCATGCGCATGCCGTCGATCCGGCAACTGGCCCAGGAGAAGGGCATCTCGCGCTTTACCGTGGTCGAGGCCTATGAGCGGCTGGTGGCGCTGGGCTACCTGGAATCGCGCCGCGGCTCCGGGTTCTACGTGCGCGAGCGTGCCCCGGCCGCGCCCGCGGCGCCGGTGTCCGGCGACGTGGCGGTGGCGCGCAATATCGACGTGACCTGGCTGCTGCGCAGCATGTTCCATACCGCCGAGGCGCACAAGGCGCCCGGGCTGGGCTTCCTGCCCAATGACTGGCTCGACGGCGAGCTGATCGCCAGCGCGCTGCGCGGCCTGGGCCGCCAGCCCGGCAACCATTTCCTGGCCAGCGGCACGCCGCAGGGCTTCCTGCCGCTGCGCCAGCAGCTGCGCACCCGGCTGGAAGAACTGGAGATCGGTGCCAGCGCCGAGCAGATCGTGCTGACCTCGGGCATCACCCAGGCCCTGGACCTGATCGCGCGGCTCTACCTGCAGCCCGGCGACACGGTGCTGGTGGGCGACCCGGCCTGGTTCGTGATGTTCGGCCGCTTTGCCGCGCAGGGCGCCCAGGTGACCGGGGTGCCCTACACCGCCGAAGGGCCGGACCTGGAGGCGCTGGAGCGCATCGTGCAGGCACGGCGGCCCAAGCTGTTCGTGATCAACTCGGTGCTGCACAACCCCACCGGCACCTCGCTGTCGGCGGCCAAGGCCTTCCAGCTGCTGCGCCTGGCCGAGCAGTACGACTTCCTGATCGTCGAGGACGATATCTACTGCGACCTGTGCCCGCCCGGCCACGCCGCCTCCCGGCTGGCCAGCCTGGACCAGCTGCGCCGGGTGATCTACCTGGGCAGCTTTTCCAAGACCCTGGCGGCCAACCTGCGCGTGGGCTTTATCGCCGCGCACCCGGAGATGGCGTCGGCGCTGACCGACAGCAAGCTGCTGGCGGGGCTGGCCACGCCGGAGATCAACGAGCGCGTGCTGTACAAGGTGCTGACCGAGGGCCACTACCGCAAGCATGTGGAGCGCGTGCGCACCCGGCTGGACCGCGCCCGCGACGAGACCCGGCGCGAGCTGGAGCGCCTGGGCCTGCGGCTCTTTTCCGGCCAGCACGCCGGCATGTACCTGTGGGCCGATACCGGCCGCGACACCAACGCGATCGCCACCGCGGGGCATGAGGAGGGCTACCTGTTCGCCCCGGGCAGCCTGTTCTCGCCGTCGCAGATGCCGTCGGGCTGGATGCGCTTCAACGTTGCCAGCAGCGGCCACCCGGACATGCTGGCCTTCCTGGCGCACCAGCTAGAGCGACTGTAAGTCACATCCCGGCAGCACCCGGGCCTTGAAAAATGGCCCGGGCGGCCCTATGTCTGGCGGCACCGGCCACAGGACCGTGGCCACACCCACTTTCCAGATTCGCCTGTTTCCAAGAGGAGAACCATGACCGCACCGCACGAGACGATGAGCTTCCAGGCGGAAGTGAAGCAACTGCTGCACCTGATGATCCACTCGCTGTACAGCAACAAGGAAATCTTCCTGCGCGAGCTGGTCTCGAATGCTTCGGACGCTACCGACAAGCTGCGCTTCGAGGCGATCGCGAATCCGTCCCTGCTGGAGAACGACGCCGACCTGGCCATCCGCATCGAGGCCGACGCCAAGGCGCGCACGCTGACGATCACCGACAACGGCATCGGCATGAGCCGCGACGAGGCCATCCACAACCTCGGCACCATCGCCCGCTCGGGCACCAAGGAATTCTTCCAGCAGCTTTCCGGCGACCAGCAGAAGGACGCCGCGCTGATCGGCCAGTTCGGCGTGGGCTTCTACTCGGCCTTTATCGTCGCCGACAAGGTCACGGTGGAAACGCGCCGCGCCGGCCTGGGTGCCGAAGACGCAGTGCGCTGGGAAAGCACCGGCGACGGCGAGTTCACCATCGATGCCATCGCCCGCAACGAGCGCGGCACCACCATCACGCTGCACCTGCGCGAGGGCGAGGACGACTTCCTCTCGGCCTGGCGCCTGAAGGGCATCATCCAGAAGTACTCGGACCATATCTCGCTGCCGATCCGCATGCCCAAGGAAGTGTGGGACGCTGAATCCAGCACCTACCAGCGCACCGCCGAGTGGGAAAGCGTGAACCAGGCCAGCGCGCTGTGGACCCGCGCCAAGTCCGACATCACCGACGAGCAGTACACCGCCTTCTACCAGCACATCGCGCACGACAACGAGGCGCCGCTGGCCTGGACCCACAACCGCGTGGAAGGCCGCAGCGAATACACCCAGCTGCTGTATATCCCGGCGCGCGCCCCGTTCGACCTGTGGGATCGCAACCACAAGGCCGGCCTGAAGCTGTACGTCAAGCGCGTCTTCATCATGGACGATGCCGACCAGCTGCTGCCGGGCTACCTGCGCTGGGTCAAGGGCGTGGTCGACTCCGCCGACCTGCCGCTGAACGTATCGCGCGAACTGCTGCAGGAAAGCCGCGACGTCAAGGCCATCCGCGAGGGCTGCACCAAGCGCGTGCTGTCGATGCTGGAAACGCTGGCCGACAGTGAAGAAGAAGCCGATCGCGCCAAATACACCACCTTCTGGCAGCAGTTCGGCCAGGCGCTCAAGGAAGGCATCGGCGAAGACCAGGCCAACCTGGAGCGCGTGGCGAAGCTGCTGCGCTTTGCCTCCACGCACAACGACACCGCCGAGCAGAATGTGGCGCTGGCCGCCTACGTCGGCCGCATGAAGGAAGGCCAGGACAAGATCTACTACGTCACCGCCGATACCTGGTCCGCCGCGAAGAACAGCCCGCACCTGGAAGTGTTCCGCAAGAAGGGCATCGAAGTGCTGCTGCTGACCGACCGCGTCGACGAATGGATGCTGTCATTCCTGCGCGAGTTCGACGGCAAGGAACTGGTGTCGGTTGCGCGCGGCGACCTGGACCTGGGCAAGCTCGCCGACGAAGCCGAGAAGGCCGAGCAGGAAAAGGCCGAGGCCGACTGGAAGGACGTGGTCGAACGCGCCAAGGGCGTGCTCGACGGCAAGGCCAAGGACGTGCGCGTGACGCTGCGCCTGACCGCGTCGGCCTCGTGCCTGGTCTCTGACGAAGGCGACATGAGCGGCTACCTGCAGCGCCTGCTCAAGCAGGCCGGCCAGAAGGCGCCGGACGCCCAGCCGATCCTGGAACTGAATCCGGAACACGCGCTGGTGCAGAAACTGCGCGATCTCCCCGAGGGCGATGCCTTCAGCGACCGCGTGCAGGTGCTGTTCGACCAGGCGCTGCTGGCCGAAGGCGGCATGCTGGACGATCCGGCTGCCTACGTGCAGCGCGTCAACAAGCTGCTGGCCTGACGGCCCGGCTGCCCCCCCCGCGCAGGCGGCGGGGGATTCCCATCTCAAGGTGTTGTAACGGAGCGCGTGACCGATGACACTGAAGCGGTGCTTCCCGCCTGTCGTTGACGCCGGCACGCGCATCCTTATTCTCGGCAGCCTGCCGGGCGAGGCGTCACTGGCGCAAAGCCAGTATTACGCGCATCGGCAGAATCAGTTCTGGCGCCTGACCGGCGAGGTTCTGGGTGAAGACCTGGTCCACCTGGACTATGCCGCGCGGCTGCAAACGCTTCTGGCGCATCACGTCGGTCTGTGGGACGTGGTGGCGCAAGCGAAGCGTGAGGGCAGCCTGGACAGCAACATCCGGGATCACGCCGGCAACGACCTGGCGAGCCTGATCGAATCACTACCCAGGCTGGCTGTCATCGCCTTCAATGGCGGCACTGCTGCGCGTATCGGTTTGAAGGCCCTTGGGCAGCATGGCGACCATCACCGGATCATCAGGCTTCCTTCCAGTAGTCCCGCTCATACCTTGCCCTACATGGAAAAGCTGGGCGCCTGGCAGGCATTGCAAGAGTGGCTGCCTGTAAGCCAGCGTCTGGCATAGCTCGTTCACGCACCCACGTTACCTGGGCATCCCTTCATACATGCCGGTGACGTCATCCATCACCTGAAGAATGCGCTCGCTGGTCGTGGCGATGTTTCTCAACTGTTCCGCGCGACTGACCCCGGTCTGATTGAGTGCCTCTTCAAAGAACAGCCACTGAGAGCCGGCCAGCAGCAGTTCGCGACGGATTGCCTCGGTGTTCTGCGGCGCCGAGGCGAGAAGCTCCTGCGCGGCTGCGAATTCCCTGGTAGCCGCGTCCAGATCCTGCGCCATCTGGGGGGAGGTAATGCCCCAGGCGCGGAACATGCTGATCTTGGCGATTCTCTGCGAGAGCATCCGCTGGCGCCCCGCAACGTTGATCAGCTTGCCCGTCGCGGTGCCCGAATGTTTCTCGAGCAGGAGGGTTCCTTGTTGCGCAAGCTTCAGCACGTCCTCGCTCATTCTTGCGATGGTTTTCGCGCTATCGGGATTCGGATCGCCGCCGGACAGCAACTGCCTATAGGGAATCCATGTCTGCTCGAGCCTGGCGTAGGTGTCCCTGATCTCCTGCGTGGGCGCGAACACCTTCAGCTCCATGAGCTGCTTGTCGAAGAGCGCCACGGACTGCTCGAGAATCTTCTTCGAACGTTCGACTTCAACGCCGAGGCCAGCCTGGCAGTAAGCCTTGGCCATGCGCTGAGACAGCATGCGCTGGCGGCCCGCCTTGTTGATCGCCGCGTTGATCGTCAGCGTTTCGGCGCAAGCGGTCCCGGCCAGGGCCAGCGCCAGGACGCTGCAGACAATCAGGCAGAAGGAACAGAGGTCACGTTTCAAGGGCGTCTCCGCATCAAGTTCTGGTTGATCCTTTGGGCGCATCGTTCGAGCCGACGACGTGGCGGATCAGCTGATCCATTTCCTTGATGATGTCTGCAAGCGCCTGCGTGATCACCGAGAACTCCCTGCCGTACTCTCCCGCCCGCGCCGCCGAGATGCGCGCATTCATTGCGACGATGTTGGCTTGCATCGAAATACCGCTGAGGCGATCGGCGAGGTCGGTCTGGCGTTTGCGTACTGCGAGTTCGCAACGGTGCATTTCCTCCTGGTAGGCCTGCGTGACGGTCTGCAGCAGCTCAAGTATCGGCGTGGCCTGCGTCACAAGCACATCGAGGGATGACGCTCGCCGGCTGGTGTCGGCCAGTGGTGTGTCTATCGCTGTTCTGACCCGGGCGATGAATTCACGGATGCGAGCGTCAGCGCGCGCACTGCCAAAGTACAGTCGCTGCAAGGCGCCGGAGAATATGCCCGGGAAACGCTCATTGCCCGTCATGAGATCCGAATGCGCCGACTCGAACATTGACAGGCACTTGCGTGCGATATCGAGCGCGGCAGTGTCTCCCCGCGAAGCGAGCAACAACTGGAGGACGATCCGTTGCGACAGCATGCGCTGCCTTCCGGAAAGGTCGATCAATGCGCCGATGGTTTCGGCGGACACTTCGGTCTCGGGTGACTGAGCAGAGAGAGCGTTCATGCCATGCCTTGCAGGTAGTGTCGACGCCGACGCGCACCGCGCTGACCGGCGAAGCAAAAGCGCCCCGAAGCGAGATGCCTGCGAACCGGTTGTCCGGTTCGTGGTCCATTCGCTTCGGGGCGTCGTTGCCCGGGATGCTCCTGTTCGGAGCATGTCATCGCGACTTGCCAGCTTGTTTCAAGGCCGCCGTTGGCCTGTGTGACCGCTGTGCAATATCTATGCCATGGCTCACACGGTCCCATCCAATAAACAAAGAAGACATGTGACGCATCCCGACAACCTGAGGTGCCTGGCGCCCATCCGGCGGCGCCCCCGCCGCTCTACTCACGGCCGCGCAAGACGTTCCTGCTCGCGGTGGCATCGGCCCGGCGGCGACGGTGGACTTCATGGCAAAGATCGTGCGCAGCACCAGCGCCGCAAAGGACCAGGACCACATCAAGCTGCTGGTTGAGCAGAACCCGCAGATCCCTGACCGCACCGCCCATCTGCCGCACCAGGCGGACCACCCGACGCTTGCGCTATACGCCACCTGCCGGCGCCTGGAAGCGGACGGCGGGAGGCCCTGCGCGATGCCTTCAGCGAGAAGTCCGTCGAGTTTGCCGGCTTGCTCAAGCTGGGCCGCACGCAGCTGCAGGACGCGGTGCCGATGACCCTGGGCCAGGAGTTCTCCACCTATGCCGTCATGATCGATGAAGACATGGCGCGGCTGCGCGAAGTGTCGGCCCTGGCGCGCGAGGTCAACCTCGGTGCTACCGCGATTGGCACCGGCATCACCGCGCACCCGGAGTACGCGGACAATGCCGTGGCTGCCCTGAGCCGCATTTCCGGCATTGCACTGAGCGGCGCCCCCAACCTGATCGAAGCCACGCAGGACTGCGGCGCCTTTGTGCAGATTTCCGGCGTGCTCAAGCGCATCGCGGTAAAGCTCTCAAAGATCTGCAATGACCTGCGCCTGCTCTCCAGCGGCCCGCGCGCGGGCTTTGGCGAAATCAACCTGCCTGCCATGCAGGCGGGCTCGTCGATCATGCCGGGCAAGGTCAACCCGGTGATTCCGGAAGTGGTGAACCAGGTGGCATTCGCATTCGAAGTGTTCGGCAATGACGTGACCGTGACCTCCGCCGCCGAGGGTGGCCAGCTGCAGCTGAATGCCTTCGAGCCGGTCATCGCTGCCAGTCTGTTCCGCAGCTTCCGCCACCTGACCAACGACTGCGCGACGCTCACGGAACGGATTCCGCAAAGATCCGGCGCGAGCCCGGTCGGGCCTGACGCGGCCCGCAGCCAGCCAACGGCTTCGCAAATCGCCCGTATTGAATCCACCCGTGCGCATGTGACGCATGCCGGATTGCCGTGGGCCATGGCGCACCTATACTGGAGTCGGGCGACGAATCATTCGAAACCGGGGGTATCGGTCGCTCCTTGTAGTGCGCCTTGCGGGCTCGCACTTTCGGACGCATGGCGATGACGCATCGGAAGTGAGCGCCTTAGCCGGCAACCATGCTGGCAAGGAGGCAATCATGTTCAAGCATCTCCTGCTGGCGGTCGATGGCTCCGACCTGTCTGAATCGGCATTCCGCAAGGCCCTGACGCTGGCGCGGGACATGGGGGCGCGTGCCACCGCGGTGCGCGTCTGTCCGAACTACCACGTCCTGACCTACCAGGTCGAGATGCTGGAGGACACGCGCGAAACCTACGTGAAGGAGGCCTGGGAAAACGCGACCCGCTACCTGCGCGGACTGGCCGACGAGGCCGGCGCCGCGGGCGTGGCCTGTGACACGGCATACGTCGTTAACGACCATCCCTACGAGGCCATCATCAAGACGGCCGAGGAAAAAGGCTGCGACCTGATCGTGATGGCTTCGCACGGGCGGCGCGGGGTCCAGGGCATGCTGATCGGCAGCGAAACCCTGAAGGTGCTGACCCACAGCAAGATCCCGGTGCTGGTGTACCGCTAGGCGACGCCTAGCGCCGCCGGCGCGGCGCGCCCGCCTGCACGCATTGCCGCATCCGCGCCGCCAGGCGCGGCAGCGGGCCTGTGCGCCAGCGGCTGCGCAGGTCGTCGCTCAGCGGCACTGCGATCAGCGCCAGCAGCAGCGCGGCCAGCGGCAGCGTGGCGCTGAAACCCAGGTGCTTGAAGCCCAGCGCGCCGGTGATGCCGCCGGCAAAGAACAGCGTGACCAGCACCACCAGCAGGCGCAGCTTGCGCCGGTTGGCGAGCACGCGGGGCAGTGGGCGCGCTTGTGTGCGTGATGGCGTGTGCGCCGGCGCGGCTGCGTTCCAGTAGCACAGCTTGCCCAGCTCGATGCCGATATCGGTGACCATGCCAGTGAGGTGGGTGGTGCGGATCTCGGCGTTCGAAAGCTTGGTGATCATGGCATTCTGCAGCCCCATGATGAAGCACAGCAGCATCACCGTGGCTGGCACGAACAGCCACTGGTGCTGCCCCAGGTTGCCGCCGATCAGGCCAAAGCACAGCAGCAGCCCCGCCTCCAGCGCCAGCGGCAGCGCGTATTCACTGTGCAGCCGCTCGCGCCGTCCCCAGTTGACCAGCACCGCCGAGCACGCGGCGCCGCCGAGAAACGACAGCAGCGCCCCGACCCCATCCAGCACCAGCGCGAAGCTGCCCAGCGCCAGGTTGTCGGCCATGGCCGAGACCACGCCGGACATATGCGAGGTGTATTGCTGCACGGCCAGGAAGCCGCCGGCATTGATGGCGCCGGCGACAAAGCAGAGGTAGCCGGCCAGGTGCCGGTTGGCGTGGGGGCTGCGCCGCTTCCCGGTCAGTTTGCGCAGGTACAGGATCGGCATGGCGATGGGGCGGCGTCTGGCGGATTGGGAAGGGCGGCGGCGGACCTGCGTTGCCGCTACAGGGTGTCCCGGGGCCGGGCAAGGGCGTGCCAGGCGTCGGGGTCGGCGGCAACCGCCTCGCCGCGCTTCATGCGGCGGGCAGTCGGTGTCAGCTTCAATGCATGCACGGCTTCCAGCGCCAGTGCGCGTGCCAGCAGCGTCTGCAGCGACGGCAGCCGGGGCGGGCCTTTCCAGGCAAACAAGGTGTAGTTGCAGCTGTCCTCGGCGCGTGCGACCGACATCGAGGCCCCGAACACGGCGCGCACGGCGCCCAGGTAGTGCGGCATGCCGCGGTCGCTTGCCAGGAAGTTGGCGACCAGCACGCCGTCGTCGGCCAGCCGCGCGTGGCAGGCCGCGTAGAAGCCGGCAGAGCCAAGCTGCAGCGGCATGCCGTCAGCCAGGAAGCCGTCGACGAGAATGACCTCGGGGCGCGCTTCCCGCCCCCTGACGTACTCGGCGCCATCGGCGCAGACCACCTGCAGGCGGGCATCGTCGGGCGGAATGCGGAAGCGCTCGCGCAGTGCGATCACCGCCGGGTCGATCTCGACAGCGACCACCCGCGTGGCAGGCAGGTGCCGGTAGCAATACTTGACCAGCGAGCCTCCGCCGAGCCCGATCACCGAAATCCGTGCCGGCGACGGATGCAGCAACAGGAATCCCATCATGGTGCGCGTGTAGCCCAGCACCAGCCGGTCGGGATCGCGCCGCGACATGAAGCTCTGCGTGGCCAGCACGTCGAAGTGCAGCGACAGGGCGGTCTCGGTCTCAAGCACCACGGGCGTGCCGTCGCGCGGGGCTTCGGCCAGGAACCGCATATAGGACTCAAAGGAGGTGCGGCGGCTATCCGCGGCGATGCCGGTGCCGGCGTCCGATTTGCGTTCGTTCATGGCTGGCCGTCCCCTGGTCCGAGAAGTTGTGCGATGGCCCTGACCGCGGCGACTTCGTCCGGGCCGTCGGCCTGGATGCGCAGCACGGTGCCAGGCGGCGTGCGCAGGCGCATGACGGCCATCACGTCGTGCGCATCGGCCGAGCCGGAGTCCGTGATCAGCACGATGCGGCTGGCAAAGCGGCTGGCCACCAGGGTCACTCGCGCCGAGCCGCGTCCCTGGAAACCCTTGCCGGCGGCGATGTTGAGGGTCGCCTCGATCACGGCAGCCTTGCGCAATGCAGGACCCGGGAGGCGGACCCGGTGGGCTGGCTGGGGCGGGCAAGGCGGCGGGTCGCGCGCCCGGGTATCGCGGACATCGGGGACATCTGTTGCAGTCACATATGATGTTAATCGTATTATCATAGCTCAGCACCCGCAGCCGGTGGCTGCATCCGGCCAGGAAATGCCATGCCCGGTGCCGCGGTTGTGGAGAAACCGCCCTTTGCGGGCTGTGCCGGGCGCCTGCTCATCCCGGAAACTGGATTTGGGGCGTGCGCTTCTGGCATCCTGACGGATCTGTCCTGATGTCCGGCCTGCCCGGAACGCTGCCATGCCCCTTTCCGACTGGACCCATGAGGCCATCCGCAAGATCGATGCGGATTTCAACCGCTCCGCCGACACCCACCTGATCCCGCTGGACCTGCCGGGCTACCCGGACATCCGCGTCTATTTCAAGGACGAGTCCAGCCACCCGACCGGCAGCCTCAAGCACCGGCTGGCGCGGTCGCTGTTCCTGTATGCGCTGTGCAACGGCTGGCTGCACGAGGGCAGCACGGTGGTGGAGGCATCCAGCGGCTCGACCGCGATCTCCGAGGCTTACTTTGCGCGGCTGCTCGGGCTGTCGTTCGTGGCGGTGATCCCGGCGGGGACCTCGCGCGCCAAGATCGAGGCGATCGAGTTCTACGGCGGGCACTGCCACCTGGTGGGCAGCCCGTCCGAGATCTACGCCGCCTCGCGCCGCATCGCGCAGGAGACGGGCGGGCATTTCATGGACCAGTTCACCTACGCCGAGCGCGCCACCGACTGGCGCGCCAACAACAATATCGCCGAGTCGATCTTCAAGCAGATGGCGCACGAAGAGCATGCGGTGCCGGCCTGGCTGGTATCGAGCGGCGGCACCGGCGGCACCATCGCCACGCTGGGGCGCTATGTGGCCTATCGGCGCCACAAGACCCGCGTGCTGTGCGCGGACCCGGAGAACTCGGTGTTCTTTGACTACTTCCGCAGCTGCCTGGACGGCAAGCCGCAGCCGGACCTGTCCCTGGCGGAGGGCTCGCGCATTGAAGGCATCGGCCGGCCGCGCGTGGAGCATTCGTTTATCCCGACCTGCATCGACGCCATGCTGAAGGTGCCGGACGCACTCTCGTTCGCGGCCATGCGCTACCTCGCCGGGCGCTTCGGGCGCCGCGTGGGCGGGTCCACCGGCACCAATTTCGTCGGCGTGCTGTACCTGGCCCAGCAGATGAGCGCGGCGGGGGAGGGCGGCGCCATCGTCAGCCTGCTGTGCGACAGCGGCGAGCGCTACGGCAACACCTATTACGACGATGCCTGGTACAGCGCGCAGGGCATTGCCATCGAGGCGGCCGATGCGCTGGTGGCGCGCGCGGTCAATGGCGAGGCCGTGCTGACGCCGCAGGCGGTGGCCGGGCTGCAGCCGGCCGGCGCCGGCATTGCGGCGGGCGGCTGAAACCCGTGGCCCCGCCTTTCTGTCACAATGCCGGCGGCTGGCGCGCTGGCCATTGATTTCAAGGTGAATTCCCTATGCGTATCTTCGGCATCAGCATCCATATCATCGTTGCACTGTTCTTTGCGGTGCACGCGGTGCGCACGCACCAGAACATGTACTGGCTGCTGATCCTGTTCCTGTTCCCGGGGCTGGGCAGCGTGGTGTATTTCTTCGCGATCTATCTGCCCGAGCTGCGCCAGTCGCGCGGCGCGCGTGCGGCCACGCGTGCCATCACGCAACTGGTCGATCCGAACCGCGCGGTGCGCGAGGCCCGCTCAGACTTTGACCGCGCCCCGACGGTGGCGCACCGCATGCGCCTGGGCGCCGCGCTGCTGGCGGCCGAGGAGCCGTCGGAAGCCCTGCAGCACTACCAGGCAGCGGCCAGCGGACCGTTTGCGACCGATCCGGCGCTGCTGCAGGGGCTGGCGCAGGCGCAGTTCGCCACCGGCGATGCGGCCGGCGCGCTGGCAACGCTGGAAAAGCTGTTCGCCGCCAATCCGCAGTCGCGCCAGCAGCCCGATCCGGCCTTGCTGTATGCGCGCGCGCTGGCGGCCACCGGCGCATCCGGCACGCGCGCCGCGTTCGAGCAGGCGCTGACCAGCGCCAGCGATGCCGCGCCGCGCTGCCTTTTCGCCGACTGGCTGGCGGCGCAGCCCGACGCCGCCGACCACGAACGCGCGCAGCAGCTCTATGCCGATATCGTCCACGACGCCCGCCACTGGCCGCGCCACGCCCGCGAACACAACCGCGAATGGCTGCAACGCGCGCAGGCGGCGCTGGGCAAGTAATCCGCGTTTCCCCCATCCATGCCGGAGCGGGTGCTGAACGCCTTTCTCGACAACATGACCCTACTGAAACGCAAATCGATTGAAGCCGTGGCCTCGCGCCGTCCGGCACGTGGCACCCGCACCCGAGGCGAGGCGCCGGCACGCGAAGAAAAACGCATGACGCCGCGCTTTGCGCCGGTGACCTTCTCGGAAATGGAAGGGGTGCGCTACCTGCACTTCGGCACCGAGTGGGTGCAGGGCGCGATGCGCCTGCGCAAGCCCGATGCGATCGAGCTGGAATACGCGCAGCAGATGATGGCCTGGCTGCTGTTCCTGTCGCCCTCGGTCGAAGAATTCCACGTGGTGCAACTGGGCCTGGGCGCCGCGGCGCTGACCAAGTTCTGCCACCGCCAGTTCAGCCGCGCGCGCGTGACCGCGGTGGAGCTGAACCCCGCGGTGATCATCGCCGGGCGCAGCATGTTCGGCCTGCGCGAGGACGATGCGCGCCTGACCGTGCGCGAGCAGGATGCCTGGGACTACGTCATGGACGGCACCCACGCGGGCGCCATCGACGTGCTGCAGGTGGACCTGTACGACGCCACCGCGCGCGGCCCGGTGCTGGACACCACCGCGTTCTACCGCGCCTGCCGCCGCACGCTGAAGGCACCCGGGGTGATGACCATCAACCTGTTCGGCGACCACGACAGCTTTCCGAAGAATATCGAACGCATCTGCGATGCCTTCGACAACCGCGTGCTGGTGTTCCCGGAAGTGCATGACGGCAACGTCATTGCGCTGGCATTCAATGGGCCGGAGATCGATGTGTCGTGGGAAGTGATCGAGGCGCGCGCCGATGTGGTCGAGAAGACTACCGGTCTGCCTGCGCGCGACTGGGTACAGAAGCTGCGCGCGGCGAATGCGCGGCAGGAAGAGCGGTTGAAGATCTGAGGAACGGCCGCTCTCCCGCTGCGCGGGAGAGCGGCAGCAGGCAGTCCGGCCCTCACTCCTTGTGGAAGAACTGCGCCAGCGACCACTCGTCGGTGCGCGCCTCGTACTTCAGCCCCTTCTTCATCGCCCACATCGCCAGCTGGCTGTGCGACGGAATGATCGCGTGGTCGGCCAGCGCAAACTTGGCCGCGGTGCGGGCATTCTCCTCACGCGCCTTGTCGCTGCTGACGGTAGTCAGCGACTTCTCGATCAGCTGGTCCAGTTGCTGGTTGCTGTACTTGCCCCAGTTCCAGGTGCCGTAGCCGGTCTTGGGGTTGGGCGTGCCGGTGATCGAGCGCAAGGCCACGTCGGCCGCGGCCGAGCCCCAGCCCAGCATCTGGAAGGCGAACTCCCCCTGGCGTGCGCGCGTGAAGTAGGCCGCCACCGGCAACGTCTCCACCTTGGTCTGGATGCCGATGCGCGTCAGCATGCTGGCGGTGGCCTGCGCCACCGCGGCGTCGTTCAGGTAGCGGTTGTTGGTGGCGTGCAGCGTCAGGCCGAAGCCGTCGGGGTAGCCCGCGTCGGCCAGCAGTTTCTTCGCGCCTTCCGGATCATAGGCCTCCGGCTTGGTGCCCGGATGCCCGAAGATCTGCGGCGACACGATCGACGATGCCGGCACCGCCAGCCCTTCCATGATGCGGCTGACGATGGCGTCGCGGTTCAGCGACTTGCTGATTGCGGCGCGCACGCGCGCGTCCTTGAACGGGTTCTTGCCCAGCGGCTTGCCGGCCTTGTCGGTGACGAAGGGCGGGTTGTCGCGCGACTGGTCCATCTGCCAGAAGATGGTGCGCCACGACACCTGCTGCTCGATCTTGAACTTCGGATTCTGCTTCAGCTTGGCGACGTCGGCCGACGGTACGCTCTCGATCACGTCGACATCGCCCGCCAGCAGCGCGGACGAACGCGCGCCGTTGTCGGTGATGATGCGGAAGATGGCGCGGTCCCACTCGGGCTTGGGGCCCCAGTAGTTGGGGTTGCGCTCCATCACGATTTCCTGCCCGCGCGCAAAGCGCACGAACTTGAACGGGCCGGTGCCGATCATCGCCTTGCCCGAGTCGAAGTCCGCCTGCGTCAGCGTGGCGGCGACCTTCTTCGGCATCATCGGCACGCTGTTCAGGTCGTTGGCCAGGTTGGCGTAATTGGGCACGCTCATGGTCAGGCGCACCGTCAGCGGGTCGGGCGTGTCGATGCGCGCGATCGGCTTGGTGTAGCTGGTGAACGAGCCGGGGCTGTTGACCAGCTTCTCCGGGCGCTCCAGCGAGGCCTTGACGTCCTCGCTGGTGAAGGGCGAGCCGTCGTGCCACTTCACGTTGGGGCGCAGCTTGATCTCCCAGGTGATGGCGTTGACCGGCTTCCACGACAGCGCCAGGCCGGGGATGTAGCGCGCGTTCTTGTCCATGAACACCAGCGACTCGAACACATGCAGCGCGATGGCGTTGTTGGGGCCCGAGTTGTTCCAGTGCGGGTCCATCGAGGTCACGTCGGCCGCCAGGCCGATGCGCAGGTCTTCGGCGTGGGCGGCACCCGCCGGCAGCAGCGTGAAGGCGGCGCTGCCAAGCACCAGCGCGGTGGCGGCATGGAGCACGGCGCGACGGGCAGGGCGGCGGGGCAGGCGTTGCGGCGGCAGGGCGTGGGTCGGTGTCATCTGGCTGGCTCCTCGTGGGTCCGCGCGGGCGCGGCCGGGTTCTCAGGCGGGTTTGTCCCGCATTGTGCCGCTAAAGTGGCTTGGTTGCAGCCTTTGGCGCGGGCAGGCAAGCCGATGCGGGACGGCGCCGTTAGAATGGCGCCCATGTTTGCCAATTCCCGCACCATTGTCTCGGCCCAGGCCGATGTCCACGAACACCTGGCCGCGCGCGTCGCGCGCCACCTGGCCGAGCCGTTCCGCAAGCCCATCGGCGAAGCCAGCCGGCGCGAGCTCGGCGCGGCGCTGCAAAGCTGGCAGCAGGCCGGCGGCGCGCCGCTGATCCTGGATGCGGGCTGCGGCGTGGGCGAAAGCACGCTGCGGCTGGCCACAGCGTTCCCGGACCACTTCGTGATCGGCATCGACCAGTCCGAGAAGCGCCTGGCCGCCGGCAAGGACTGGTGGGGCGAGGCGCCGATGCCCGCCAACTTCTGCTGGGCGCGCGCCGACCTGGTCGATGCCTGGCGCCTGCTGCAGGCCGAGGCCGTGCCGGTGGCGCGCCACTACGTGCTGTACCCGAACCCGTGGCCCAAGATCGGCCACCTGGGGCGGCGCTGGCAGGGGCATGCGGTGTTCCCGGCGCTGGCCGCCTGCGGCGACTATCTGGAGTGCCGCAGCAACTGGCGCATCTATATCGATGAGTTTGCCCAGGCGCTGGCACTGGTCGGGCGCCCGGCGCGGGTAGAGGCGTGGGCCCCGGCGCAGCCGATGACGCCGTTCGAGCGCAAGTACGGGGCATCGGGCCACGGCTTGTGGCGCTGCGTCAGCGAGCGCCAGCGCGCCTGAGCGGCTCGCCAATGAAGACGGCCCGCGCATGGGGGCCGTCTTTTTGCCAGGCGCAGCCGGGCGCGTCAGTGGAACAGCGGCTGCTGCGTCGGGGCGTCCTCGGGCAGTTCGGCATGCACGATCTCGCCGTTGCGGTCCGCGTACAGCGGCGTGCCGCAGTCCTCGCAGTATTCCGGATCGAACAGCGCGGCGTGGCGGAAGATGTCTTCAACGCCGGCGTTGCGCAGTTCCTCGCAGATCTGCTCGAGCGGGTTGCCCTTTTCGTCGGCATCGACCTCGCCGGCTTCGCGGCCGTAGACCGGCCACACGATGCCGTAGATCACATCCTTCTCGCCGCGCATGGTGAAGCCCACGCGGTATTCCTCGACCACTTCCTCGCCGAAGGCAGCCACCACGGCGGCCAGCTGGCCGGCGGAGATGTCGAGCGTGCCGCACAGGTAGTTGACCGCGGCGCGCACGGTCAGCGGGCGGATGCTCTTGTCGGACTCGCGGCAGGACAGGAAGAAGGCGTCGGGCAGCAGCAGCTCGAACTCGCAGCCCGGCAGCAGCAGCGCCACCGACGGCTGCACCTGGGTGCGCCACTGGTCGAGGCAGGTCGAGCGCTCGGCGTGGTGCTCCTTGGCGTCTTCCTGCCAGCGGAACAGCGCCTGCTCGTGCGGGGCCACCACCACCGCCAGCAGGTAGCGCGGATCGGCCAGGATCGGCGCGGTCTCGGGCAGGTCGCGCAGGTCGACCTTGGGTACCGTGCCGGCCAGGGCGGCCGCGGCCAGCTTGTGCGTCAGCGCAAAGGTGTCGCTGTGCGTGCGCGGCAGCTGGTCGATGCTGTAGAGGTAGGGCGACAGCGAGACCTTGGTGCCGCTGGCCAGCACATGTGCCTGCAGGTGCACCGCCAGCGTCTGCGCCAGCTCCGGCTTGAGCGAGCCAGAGGGAATGGCGTAGCGCGTGTGCGCCAGGATCGGGGCGGCGATCAGCAGCGCGTCATGGCGCTGGCCGTCGACCTCGATGGTGGCGGATTCGGCGAGCGTCTCGGCCTGCTCGGCCAGCACGTCGGAGGCGTCTGCATTGTGCTTGAACAGGTGTTCCAGCGCCGCGTCGAGCGCGGTCTGGCTCCCGTTCTTCAGCAGGCGGCCCAGGCGCTGCGAGAGCCGCCGTTCCCAGTACGCGTCCTCCATGCGGCTGCCCGAAGCGTCGAGGGCGAGCGCATCGGCCACCAGACGCTCGGCGTCAGGGGAGAGTCGTGGGGAAGCCTTGGGGCGAAAACCTGCCATAGAAAGAAACCGTCCGTTTATGCGTAAAACGGTATTCTACTCGTTGCGTTGACACGCAGGCCGCTATATGCGTGCGGCGTGTGCGGACGCGCCCGGGCGTGTGGCTTTATTTCTGGGCCGGAGCGGAGGCGGCAGGGGCCGCGGGCGCGTGGCTCTCGACGCTGTGCGACTCGCCGGACATGGAAACGTCACTGCCGCCCTTGGTCAGCAGATAGAGGGCCGCGCCGGCAACCACGACGAATGCGATAAGGATCTTAACCATGGTGTCTCCTGATTCTGGATGATGCCGGGCGGACCCGGCTTCCGGTCGTGCGACCGCTGTTCTTGTGCAACACAGTGTGGCAGCACTGGCTTGCGTGGAACTTACACGCACGGGACTTCGTTCGGGGTGATGCAAGGGGCGCAGGACACCAATGAAAAACGCCGCCTGCCCGGGCCCCGCAACGGGGGCCAGGCAGGCGGCGTCAGCCTTGGCTGGCTGCGGGCGCCCCAGGTGGATCTCAGGCGGCCAGCAGCTGGCGCAGAACGAACGGCAGGATGCCGCCGTGGTTGTAGTAGTCGACCTCGATCGGCGTATCGATGCGCAGCAGCACCGGCACGCGCTGCACGTCGCCGTTGGCGCGGTGGATCACCAGCACCACGTCCTGCTGCGGCTTCAGGTCACCCTCGATGCCTTCAATATCGAAGGTCTCGTTGCCGGTGATGCCCAGTGTCTGCGCGCTGTCGTTGCCCTTGAACTGCAGCGGCAGCACGCCCATGCCGACCAGGTTGGAGCGGTGGATGCGCTCGAAGCTGCGTGCCACCACGGCCTTCACGCCCAGCAGCTGCGTGCCCTTGGCGGCCCAGTCGCGCGACGAGCCGGTGCCGTACTCTTCGCCGCCGAACACCACCGTGGGCGTGCCCTCGGCCACGTACTTCATGGCGGCATCGTAGATCGACATTTCGTCACCGGTGGGCTGGTGCAGCGTGATGCCGCCTTCCACGCGTGCGCCGTCGGCCTTGGGCGGGATCATCAGGTTCTTGATGCGCACGTTGGCGAAGGTGCCGCGCATCATGACTTCATGGTTGCCGCGGCGCGAACCGTAGCTGTTGAAGTCGGCCTTCAGCACGCCGTGCGACAGCAGGTACTTGCCCGCGGGCGAGGTGTCCTTGATCGAACCGGCCGGCGAGATGTGGTCGGTCGTCACCGAGTCGCCGAAAATGCCCAGCGCACGCGCGCCGCGCACGCTGGCGCTGGTGGCGGCGGGCTGCATGCTGAAGTCCTGGAAGAAGGGCGGCTCGGCGATGTACGTCGACTTGGGCCAGTCGTACACCTGGCCCTTGGTGCCCTTGATGGCGGCCCACAGCTTGCTCGGCTTCTTGACCTGTTCGTAGTTGCCCTTGAAGGTCTTGGCATCCATCGCGTACTTCATCAGTGCGTGGATTTCTTCCGAGGTCGGCCAGATATCGCCCAGGTAGATGTCGCGGCCCTTCTTGCCCTTGCCCACGGGCTCGGTCATCAGGTCGCGCGTGACATTGCCGGCGATGGCGTAGGCCACCACCAGCGGCGGCGAGGCCAGGAAGTTGGCGCGGATGTTCGGGTGGATGCGGGCCTCGAAATTGCGGTTGCCCGACAGCACGGCAGCGGCCACGAGGTCGTTCCTGGTGATGGCCTCGTTCAGCTCGGGCGTCAGGTCGCCGGCGTTGCCGATGCAGGTGGTGCAACCATAGGCGGTCACGCCGAAGCCCAGCTTTTCCAGGTACGGCAGCAGGCCGGCGGCCTTCAGGTATTCAGTCACCACGCGGCTGCCCGGGGCCAGCGAGGTCTTGATGTGCGGCGCCACCGTCAGGCCGGCTTCAACCGCCTTCTTGGCCAGCAGGCCGGCGCCCAGCAGCACGCTCGGGTTGGAGGTGTTGGTGCAGGACGTGATCGCGGCGATCAGCACGTCGCCGTTCTTCACCTCGAGGCCGTCGGTGGTGGTGTAGGCGCGGTCCAGGTCGGCTGCCTCCTTGTTGAAGCCGTTCTCGGCCACCGGCTTGCTGAACAGCGAGGCGAAGGTGCTCTTGACGTTGCCGATCTCGATGCGGTCCTGCGGGCGCTTCGGGCCCGCCAGCGACGGCGCCACCGTGCCCAGGTCCAGCGTCACCACCTTGCTGTAGTCGATCTCGCCGGCCCTGGGAATGCCGAACATCTTCTGTGCGCGGAAATAGCCCTCGAACGCGGCGATTTCCTCTTCGGTGCGGCCGGTGCCCTTGAAGTAGTCGATGGTCTTCTCGTCCACCGGGAAGAAGCCCATGGTGGCGCCGTATTCCGGCGCCATGTTGCCGATGGTGGCGCGGTCGGGCAGGGCCAGGCTGGCGGTGCCTTCGCCGAAGAACTCGACGAACTTGCCGACGACCTTCTCCTTGCGCAGCATCTCGGTGATGTTCAGCACCAGGTCGGTCGCGGTGACGCCTTCGCGCAGGCGGCCCTTCAGCTCCACGCCAACCACGTCCGGTGTCAGGAAATAGACCGGCTGGCCCAGCATGCCGGCCTCGGCCTCGATGCCGCCGACGCCCCAGCCCACCACGCCGATGCCGTTGATCATGGTGGTGTGCGAATCAGTGCCGACCAGGGTGTCCGGGTAGTAGACGCCGTCTTTCTTGTGCACGCCGCGGGCCAGGTATTCCAGGTTGACCTGGTGCACGATGCCGAAGCCCGGCTGCACCACGCCGAAGGTATCGAAGGCCTGCATGCCCCACTTCATGAACTGGTAGCGCTCGTTGTTGCGCTGGAATTCCAGCTGCATGTTCAGGTCCAGCGCCTTCTTTTCGCGGAAATGGTCGACCTGCACCGAGTGGTCGACCACCAGGTCCACCGGCACCAGCGGCTCGATCTTCTTGGGGTTCTTGCCCATCTTCTCGGCGACATTGCGCATCGCGGCGAGGTCGGCCAGCAGCGGCACGCCGGTAAAGTCCTGCAAGACCACGCGGGCCACCACGAAGGGAATCTCGTCGACGCGCTCGGCGTTCGGCTTCCAGTTGGCCAGTTGCCTGACGTGCTCTTCGGTGACCTTCTTGCCGTCGCAGTTGCGCAGCACCGATTCCAGCACCACGCGGATCGACACCGGCAGGCGCCCGATTGCCACGTCCAGCTCCTCGCCCAACTGGGGCAGGGAGTAATACTGGCCCTTGCCGGAAGAGCCGATCTTGAATTCTTTTAGCGTGTTCTTGAGGTTGTGGGGCATTGCCGTACTCCGATCGAAGGATGATGCGATGGCATTTGGCTCGGACCTGAATCAAGACCCCGGTGCGCTGCCGCGGCATTTGACCGCGGTCCGAGGCCGGCAGCGCACTGCAACTGCATACTCTAACCGCCGCGCGGCTTTGGCGCCACCCGGCTCGGCATCCCGCCGGCCGCGACGGCGCCGGCGCGACAGCATGCCCGCCCGGGATTGGCCGCCCGGCAAGGCAAAAAGGGCGCTGGCGACCGGAATTCAGCGGCCGCCAGCGCCCCGGTACGGACTTACTGCTTGGGTGCTGCGGATTGCTGGGCGCCTTCCGGTACCTGCGTCGGGCCGCCCGGGGGCGTGACCAGCAGCGGGGTGGTGGCCGGGGCGCGCAGGCCGCCGGCCTGGGTCGGGGCCGCGGCGCCGGCCTGCATGGCGGGGCTCTGGCAGTCGTCGGCCAGGCGCTGGCCCAGGTTCTTGTTGAACAGCATGGCCTTGCTCGGGATCACCACCAGGTCCAGGCCGGTGCGGGCGTCGTAGTAGCGGTCGGCGCCGGTCACCGTGGGCTGGCGCGGCAGCTTGTAGTCGCGGCCTTGCCAGTGCACGGTCAGGACCTCGTCGCGCAGCATGTCGCCGGCGATATACAGGTTGTTGCCCAGTTCACACTGCCATTTTTCGCCGTTCGGCGTGACCGCGGCAGCAGCGCCCGCCGCCGCGGCGGTCCCGGCAGCAGCCTTTTTCTTGGTCGAAGCCTTCTTGGTGGTGGTCTTCTTGGCAGGTTCCTGCGCCATCACGGCGGTGGCGGTGGTCAGGCTGAATGCGCCGATGCAGGCGGCAAGGACAAGATGTTTCATTTTGTGAGTGCCTTTCGGATACTGAAATCGATTTATGTTTCATTTGCCGCCGTCAAATCGGGCGGCGCCGGGACAATTTCCGCCGCTATTCTCTACGATTTGCCCAGGGCGGCGTAGTGCTCTGGTCTTTGGTTACATTATCGACGGGGGCTAGTTGGCCCCGCTTCACTTGCGCTTGCCGATCGGCACGAACTTCAGGTTTTCCGGACCGGTGTAGTTGGCGCTCGGGCGGATGATCTTGTTGTCGATGCGCTGCTCGATAATGTGCGCGGCCCAGCCGGAGGTACGCGC
>NZ_JBYSZI010000056.1:0-46146 GCF_058787075.1 Cupriavidus sp. FW305-46 | reverse complement strand
CCCCCAGGCAGTAGTACCCACCCCGCAGCGCTGGGCAGCGCCCTCACGCCCGCCATTTCCCGCCACGGCCCGCCGCCCGACTGCATCTTCCGATTATTCGCAAATCGCGAACACTGTCCTCGGACTTTGCTCCGTAGTCAGTGCACGGCGCCTTGCCTACTATGCACGCACACCAGACGAATGCTACTGGTGAACGAATGCAGCGGTAGCGGCCACTAACTTCTTAGCCTATCCAGGCGCCCCCTGACCGGAGATCATCATGACGAACCCCAAGCTCGAAGTCCTGACCCCGCAAAACAGCCAGCTGATCTTTATCGACCACCAGCCGCAGATGGCCTTCGGGGTGCAGTCGATGGACCGCCAGGCCTTGAAGAACAACACCGTCGGCCTGGCCAAGGCGGCGAAGATCTTCAATATCCCGACCACCATCACCACGGTGGAAACGGAGTCGTTCTCGGGCTTCACCTACCCGGAACTGCTGGATGTGTTCCCGGACCACAAGCTGCTGGAACGCACCTCGATGAATTCCTGGGACGACCAGAAGGTGCGTGACGCCCTCAAGGCCAACGGCCGCAAGAAGGTGGTGGTGTCCGGCCTGTGGACCGAAGTCTGCAACAACAGCTTTGCCCTTTGCGCCATGGCCGAAGGCGACTATGAGATTTACATGGTGGCCGATGCCTCCGGCGGCACCTCGAAGGAAGCCCACGACTACGCCATGCAGCGCATGGTCCAGGCCGGCGTGGTGCCGGTCACCTGGCAGCAGGTGCTGCTGGAATGGCAGCGCGACTGGGCCCACCGCGACACGTATGACGCGGTGATGAAACTGGTCAAGGAGCACTCGGGCGCCTACGGTATGGGAGTGGATTACGCGTACACCATGGTCCACAAGGCCGCGCAGCGCACCGCCACGCCGCATGAGGCGCTGGCCGCGGTGCCTGCCCGCTGAGCCGGCACTGAACCCGCCGCAAGCTCACCCGATCCCTTGATTGCATCCAGGAGCCCCATCATGAGCACCATCACGACGCAGGACGGCACGCAGATCTTCTACAAGGACTGGGGCAGTGGCCAGCCCGTGGTCTTCTCCCACGGCTGGCCCCTCAATGCCGACGCGTGGGACGCGCAGATGCTGTTCCTGGTGCAGCAGGGGTTCCGGGTGATCGCCTATGACCGTCGCGGCCATGGCCGCTCGGACCAGCCGGCGCAGGGCAACGACATGGACACCTATGCCGACGACCTGGCCGCGCTGCTGGACGCGCTGGACCTGCGCGATGCCACGCTGGTGGGCCATTCCACCGGTGGCGGCGAGGTGGCGCACTACATCGGCCGCCATGGCACCGGCCGTGTCGCCAGGGCGGTGCTGATCGGCGCGGTGCCGCCGATCATGCTCAAGACCGCGGCCAACCCCGGCGGGCTGCCGATCGATGTGTTCGACGGCATCCGCAAGGGCGTTGCCGACAACCGCTCGCAGTTCTACCAGGACCTGGCGACGCCGTTCTTCGGCTTCAACCGGCCAGGCGCCAAGGCCTCGCAAGGCACCATCGATGCCTTCTGGGCGCAGGGCATGGCCGGCGGCATCGTGGGCCAGTACGCCTGCATCAGGGAATTCTCGGAAGTGGACTATACCGAGGACCTGAAGAAGTTCGACGTGCCCACGCTGATCCTGCATGGCGATGACGACCAGATCGTGCCCATCGACGCTTCGGCGAAGCGGTCGGTGGAACTGGTCAAGGGCGCGACCCTCAAGGTGTATCCGGGCGCTTCGCACGGCATGTGCGTGGTCAATGCCGACCAGGTCAACGCCGACCTGCTGGCCTTCCTGAAGGCCTGAGCCCGATGTCAGTCACCCGCCGGCAATTTATCGCCTCGGCCGCCGCGCTCGGCGCGGCGCCTCTCTCGGAGACCTTCGCCATGTCGCCTGGCAGCCAACCCAGCCTCATCCTCGTCAACGGCAAGTTCGCCACGCTCGACAAGTCCAGGCCGCAGGCGGATGCCGTTGCGATCCGCGACGGACGCTTCGTCGCCGTCGGCACGCGCCAGGACATCATGAGGCTGGCCGGCGCGCAGACCAAGGTGGTCGACCTGAATGGCCGGCGGGCCATTCCCGGGCTGATCGACAGCCATATGCATATCATCCGCGGCGGCCTGAACTACAACATGGAACTGCGCTGGGACGGCGTGCGCTCGCTCGCCGACGCCATGCGCATGCTGAAGGAACAGGTCGCGCGCACGCCGGCGCCGCAATGGGTGCGGGTAGTGGGCGGCTTCACCGAGCACCAGTTCGCCGAGAAGCGGCTGCCGACCATCGAGGAACTGAATGCCGTGGCGCCCGACACCCCGGTCTTCATCCTGCACCTGTACGACCGCGCCATCCTGAACGGCGCCGCACTGCGTGCCGTTGGCTACACCAAGGACACGCCGAACCCTCCGGGCGGCGAGATCGTGCGCGATGCACGCGGCAATCCCACCGGCCTGCTACTGGCCAGGCCCAACGCGACGATCCTCTACGCCACGCTGGCCAAGGGGCCGAAGCTGCCGCCCGAGTACCAGAAGAACTCGACACGCCATTTCATGCGCGAGGTGAACCGGCTCGGTGTGACTGGCGTGATCGACGCCGGCGGCGGCTACCAGAACTATCCCGAGGACTACAACATCATCGAGGAGCTGCACAAGGCAGGGCAGCTCACGGTGCGCCTCGCCTACAACCTGTTCACGCAGAAGCCCAAGGAAGAGCTGAGCGACTTCAAGACCTGGACGTCGACCGTCAAGCCAGGCCAGGGCGACGACCTCTACCGCCACAACGGCGCCGGCGAGATGCTGGTCTACACCGCTGCCGATTTCGAGGACTTCCGCGTCGAGCGCCCCGAGATGGCGCCGTCGATGGAAGCCGACCTGGAGCCGGTGATCCGCCTGCTGGCCGAGAAGCGCTGGCCGTGGCGCCTGCATGCGACCTATGACCAGACCATCACGCGCGCGCTCGACGTCTATGAAAAGGTCGCCAAGGACATCCCGTTCAACGGCCTGAACTGGTTCTTCGATCACGCCGAGACCATCTCCGACCGCAACATCGACCGCATCGCCGCGCTTGGCGGCGGCATCGCCGTGCAGCACCGCATGGCCTACCAGGGCGAGTACTTTGTCGAGCGCTACGGTGCCAAGGCCGCCGAAGCCACGCCGCCGATCAAGAAGATGCTCGAGAAGGGCGTCAAGGTCGGCGCCGGCACCGATGCCACGCGCGTGGCCTCTTACAACCCGTGGGTGTCGCTGTACTGGCTGACCACCGGCAAGACCGTGGGCGGCATGTCGATGTACCCGCAGGCCAACCTGCTCGACCGCGAGACCGCGCTGCGGCTGTGGACCGAGGCCAATACCTGGTTCTCTTCAGAAACCGGCAAGAAGGGCCAGGTCAAGGCGGGCCAGCTGGCCGACCTGGCGGTGCTGTCCGCGGACTATTTCAGCGTGCCGGGCGACGAGATCCAGGACATCACCTCGGTGCTGACCATCCTCGGCGGCGAAGTGGTCTATGGTGACGGCGACTTCGGCAAGCTGTCGCCCGCCATCCCGCCGGCCATGCCGGACTGGTCGCCGGTGCGGCACGCGGGCGGTTACCAGCCGCGCCCGCAAGCCCAAAAGCTGGCCCTGAACACCGCCTGCGGCTGTGCCAGTTCGTGCGGCGTGCACGGCCATGCGCATGCCAGGGCCTGGACGGCCGGCGTGCCCACCTCGGACGAGAGTACGTTCTGGGGCGCGCTGGGTTGCTCATGCTGGGCGTTCTGATGCCGCTGCATTGCCGATACCAGGAGGCCCGATCATGACTGCCCATCCCATCCTCCCCACGGCGGGCGCGGCGACCCAGCCCGGCGCGCCTTCGGCCTGGCTGCGCTGGCTGGCGCTGCTGGCACTGTCCGCGCCCTACCTGCAGGGTGGACTGGTCAAGGCGGCCGACTTTGGTGCCGCCATCGCCGAGATGCAACACTTCGGCCTGGCGCCGGCCGTGCCGCTGGCGGCAGCCGTGATCGTGCTGGAACTGGGCGCGGGCGCACTGATGCTGAGCGGGCGGCTGCGGTGGCTGGGCGCGCTGGCGCTGGCCGTCTTCACCGTGCTGGCGACCTTTGTCGCCAACCGCTTCTGGCAGGCGCCGCCGGATGCGCGCTTCGGGCAGGCCAACGCCTTCTTCGAGCATATCGCGCTTGCCGGCGGTCTTTGCCTGGTGGCCTGGGAAGACTTGCGGCAACGCCGCGCGGCCAGGGGCCAGGCATGAGCCCGGCCGCCAAGCCCGCGCCCGTCCCCGGTGCCGCCGCCCCGGCCGGCGGCAGCTTCGCGCCGCTGGCGCATGGCACCTTCGCCGTGCTGTGGGCGGCGACGGTGCTGGGCAATATCGGCAGCTTCATGCGCGATGTGGCTAGCGCCTGGCTGGCGACTGACCTGTCGGGCTCGCCCGCCGCTGTCGCCATGATCCAGGCGGCCGGCACGCTGCCGGTGTTCCTGCTGGCGATTCCCGCCGGCGTGCTGTCTGACATCCTCGACCGGCGCCGTTTCCTGATCGTGATCCAGGTGGGGCTGGCAATGGTCAGCGGTTCGCTGATGCTGCTGGCATGGCAGGACGGGCTGACCATCGAACTGCTGATCGGCCTGGCATTCCTGGGCGGCATCGGCACCGCGATGATGGGGCCGACCTGGCAGTCGATCGTGCCGGAGCTGGTGCCGGCCGGTGAACTGAAGCCGGCGGTGGCGCTGAATTCGCTGGGCGTCAATATCGCGCGCGCCATCGGACCGGCCGCGGGCGGCCTGTTGCTGGCCGCGTTCGGCGCGGCGGCAACCTATGGCGCGGACGTGGCCAGCTATCTGTTCGTGATTGCCGCGCTGCTGTGGTGGAAGCGCCCGGCACGCGCCGAAGACCCGCTGCGCGAGCATTTCTTCGGTGCTTTCCGCGCCGGCGTGCGTTTTGCCAGGGCGCACAGCAAGCTCCATGTGGTGCTGCTGCGCGCGGCCTGCTACTTTGCGCTGGGCAGCAGCATCTGGGCCTTGTTGCCGCTGGTGGCGCGCCAGATGCTGCACGGCGGCGCATCGCTGTACGGCATGCTACTTGGCGCGGTCGGCGTGGGTGCAATCCTGGGCGCGCTGGTGATGCCGCGCCTGCAGAAGCGGCTGGACCTGGACCAGCTGATGCTGGCCGCGGCGCTGGCTACCGCGGCGGTGATGGCGGTGCTGTCGGTGGCGCCGCCGGCATGGGTCGCCATGCTGGCGCTGCTGCTGCTTGGCGCCGCATGGATCCTGGCGCTGACCACGCTGGCCGGCACGGCCCAGGCGATCCTGCCCAACTGGGTGCGCGGCCGCGCGCTGGCGGTCTACCAGATGGTGTTCAACGGCGCCATGGCGCTGGGCAGCCTGGTGTGGGGCTTTGTCGCGCAGGGGCTGGGCACGCCGGCGGCGCTGATGATCGCCGCGGCCGCGCTGTGTGTGGCCGCCTTCGTCATGCACCGCGTCAAGCTGCCGCGTGGCGAGGAAGACCTGGGCCCGGCACGGCACTGGCCTGCGCCCGAAGCCGCCGAGGAGGTGGCGCACGACCGCGGCCCGGTGATGATCCTGATCGAATACCGCGTGCGCGCGGCCGACCGCCAAGGCTTCCTGCAAGCCATCCACAAGCTGTCCGAGGAACGGCTGCGCGACGGCGCCTTCAACTGGGGCGTGATGGAGGACCCGGCCGATGCCGAGGCCTACACCGAGTGGTTCCTGGTCGAATCCTGGGCCGAGCACCTGCGCCAGCACGAGCGCGTGCCGCACGCGGACGCAGACCTGCAGCGCGAGGTCGCGCGCTTCCACACCGGCGAAGGGCCGCCGCGGGTGCGGCACCTGCTGGCAGCGGGGCGGCCACTGGAATAAGCAAGCCATAGCGACGGCCTTCCGATCTGCCGCTGCGGAACTCCCCTCTCCCGCTTGCGGGAGCGGGGCAGGGGTGAGGGCAGGCGTGGCGCACCGACACCGCCCTTCAGGCAATGCCGCCACCCTGCCACCTACGCGTTCCCCGTCCCCAAGGATCCCCATGCACAACCAGCTGTTTATCGACGGCCGCTTCGTCGACGCCCTTGACGGGGACACCCTCGACGTCGTCAATCCGCACGACGGCAGCCTGATCACGCGCGTGGCCGCGGGCGCGCAGCTCGATATCGACCGCGCCGTGGCCGCGGCGCGGCGCGCCTTTCCCGCATGGTCGCGCCTCGCCGCCGGCGAACGCGGCAGGCTGCTGGCACGGCTGGCCGACGCCATCGAGGCCGACACGGGTCTGGCCGAGCTCGAAAGCGCCGACACCGGCCACCCCATCCGCGATGCGCGCGGCCTCGACGTACCGCGCACCGCGGCGTGCTTCCGTTACTTCGCGGGCATGGCCGACAAGATCGAAGGCACCGTGGTGCCGGTCGAACCCGGTTTTCTCAACTATGTGCAACGGGCCCCGGTCGGCGTGGTGGGGCAGATCGTGCCGTGGAACTTCCCGCTGATGTTCACCGGCTGGAAGCTGGGGCCGGCACTGGCGGCGGGCAATACGGTGGTGCTCAAGCCGTCAGAGCTGACGCCGCTGTCCGCGCTGCGCGTGGCGGCGCTGGCGGCTGACGTCGGTTTCCCGCCGGGCGTGATCAACGTCGTGCCCGGCTTCGGCAACGTGGCCGGGCAGCGGCTGGCCAATCATCCCGACGTGGACAAGATCGCCTTCACGGGGTCCACTGCCACCGGCCGGCGCATCGTCGAGGCCTCGCGCGCCAACCTCAAGCGCATCCAGCTAGAGTTGGGCGGCAAGGGCGCCAATATCGTCTTTGCCGATGCCGACCTGGATGCCGCCGTGGCGGGCGCGGCCTGGGCCAGCTTCCACAACCAGGGCCAGGCCTGCATCGCCGGCTCGCGCCTGCTGCTGCATGAGGACATCGCCGATGCCTTCCTCGAGCGCTTCGTGGCCCTGGCGCAATCGATCCGCGTGGGCGATCCGGCCGATTCTGCCACCGAGATGGGGCCGCTGACCTCGGCCGCTCACCGCGACCGCGTGCTCGAGTCTGTGGAGATGGCACAGGCCCAGACTGGCACCGTGCTGGCCGGAGGCAAGGCCCCTGCCGACCCTCGCCTGCGCCAGGGCTTCTATGTCGAGCCCACCGTGGTCGCTGCGCGCCCGCAGGACCGCATCGCCCAGGAAGAGGTCTTCGGCCCGGTCGTCACGGTGCTGCGCTTTGCCAGCGACGAGCAGGCGCTGGCCATCGCCAACGCCACGCAATACGGGCTGGGCAACGGGCTATGGACGCGCGACCTGGCCCGCGCGCACCGCCTCGCGCGCGATATCCGCGGTGGCATGTGCTGGGTCAACTGCTACAAGCGCGTCCATCCGGGCAGCCCCTTCGGCGGCGTGGGTGAATCCGGCTACGGGCGCGACATGGGGTTCGAGGCGATGCACGGCTACACCGAGTCGCGCTCGGTATGGATCAACGTGGATGCCGGCATTGCGCCGCACTTTGCGCGCTGAAGCCCGCGCGGCACCACCAATCATTTCAGGGAGAAGGCAATGAAGCTCTATCTGGTATCACTGGCCGCCGGCATCCTGGTCGGCATCATCTATGCACTGCTGCAGGTGCGCTCGCCGGCGCCGCCGGTGGTGGCGCTGATCGGCTTGCTGGGCATGCTGATCGGCGAGCAAGTGGTGCCGCCCGTCAAGCGCCTGCTGGCGGGCGAGCCGGTCACGGTGGCCTGGTTCCGTGGCGAGTGCGTGCCGAAGATCACCGGCGCACCGTCGGCGCCGACGGCGGCTCGCCCGGCTGCGGAAGCAGCACGGGACGAGCCGCAGGCGCACTAGGCATCGCGCTAGCTCAGCGCCAGCGTGCGTTGCCGCGCCAGTTCCGCCCAGCGCGCCGCTTCGGAAGCGACCAGTGCATTCATCGCCTCGCGTCCGCTGGCCACGACTTCAAAGCCATTGTCGTACAGGTACTGCGTGACGGCCGCTTCGCGCAGCGTCTGGCTGACTGCGGCGGCCAGGCGGTCGAGCTGCGCGGCCGGCGTGCCGGCCGGCGCGATCATGCCGACCCAGGAATAGGTGACCAGGCCTGGCCAGGTGTCGGCCAGCGTGGGCACCGTCGGCAGATGCGCATTGCGCGCAGAAGAGCTGACCGCGAGCGCCCGCAGCTTGCCGGCCTGCAGTTGCGCCAGCACCAGCGGCAGGCTGGCGAACATCGAATCGACATGGCCGCCCAGCAGGTCTTTCAGTGCCGGGGCGCCGCCGCGGAACGGCACGTGCAGGCCATGGGTGCCGGCGGCCTGGTGGAACCATTCGGCGGTCAGGTGGTTGGAGCTGCCGATACCCACGGAGGCATAAGACACCTCGCGCCATTGTCGGCATGCCCGCACATAGTCCTGCAGCGTGCGCCACGGCGACGCTGCCGGCACCACCAGCGCCATTGGCGCGCGCACCATATACGACACGCCGGTCAGATCACGCCCGGCGCGGTAAGGCAGGTTCGGGTAGGCCAGCGGCTCGGTCGCATACGAGTCATAGACCAGGCCGATGGTGTGGCCGTTGGCCTTGCTGCGCGCCACGATGCCCGTGCCGATGGTGCCGCCGGCGCCGTCGTGGTTCTCGATCACCACGGTCTGGCCGAGCCGCCGTCCGAGGCCAACATGGACTGCACGCGCGGTCTTGTCGACCACGCCGCCTGGCGCAAACGGCACGACCAGCATCAGCGGGCCGTTGCTGCGCGCTTGTGCGCCGGCGCGGCCGGCCAGCAGCATGGCTGCGGCGCCGCCCAGCACCAGGCGACGGCGATGCAATGCACGGATCTGCATGACGGATCTGCCCCTCGTTCGCTATGATTGCCGTCGAACTGCCTTCTGATCGCGGCCGGGATGTCGCCGCGCCCCACCGTTGTGCAAGCAACCGCGGTACGTTGTCGGCCTTGCTGGCCCGGCGAGGGCCAGATGGTAGCACTGCGGTGGGTCATGATCCTCTTCGCACGGGTTTGCCATGGACCGTTTTCTCAGTATCGAAGCCTTTGTCAGGGTCGCGGACACGTTAAGCTTTGCCGAGGCCGCGCGCCAGCTCGGCGTGACCAATTCCGTCGTCAGCCATCGCGTGCAGCAGCTCGAGAAGTACATCAACGCGCCGCTGTTCCATCGCAGCACGCGGCACGTGCGCCTGTCGGAAGTGGGCGAGACCTACTACCGTCAATGCGCCGACGTGGTCGCCAACCTGGCCGACCTGACCGACCAGATGCGCGACCTGCGCGCCACCCCGGCGGGGCGCCTGCGCATCCAGGTGCTGCCCGGCTTCGCCATTGGCCACTTCGCCGATATCCTGGCCGGCTTCAGCCAGCAGTATCCTGATATCGAACTGGACGTCGTCGTCAACGACCGCGTCATCGACCCGATCGAGGAAGGCTTCGACGTGGCCTTCCAGATCTTCGCGCCCCAGAACGATTCGCTGATCGCGCGGCGCCTGTTCACGCTGCGCCGCATCTTCTGCGTGGCCCCGGAGTTCATTGAGCGCTGGGGCAAGCCGGAGCGGCCGGCGGACCTGATCTGCAGCAAGGTGGCGCTGTACTCCGCCTACCCGACCCGCAACAAGTGGACCTTCTCGCGCGATGCCGAATCGGTCGAGATCGACTTGGCCCCGCGCATGCGCACCAACTCCGTCCACCTGCTGCGCGACTATGCGGTCAGCGGTGCCGCCGTGGTTTGCCTGCCCACGCTGGTCGCCAGCGAAGACCTGCTGGCCGGCCGGCTGGTCCCGGTGCTGCACGACTATGCGCTGTCATCGTTCGAGTTCGCCGCCGTGTATCCGGCCACGCAGCGGCAGGCGCTGAAGGTGCGGGTGCTGGTGGACTACCTGGCGGAAAGGCTGCAGGGCGAGCCGCCGTGGGATGTGCCGTTGATGGAGAGGGGGTGGGTGCGGTGAGGGGGGCGCGGCAAAGTCAGCGGGACTTGCCCGTCTTCTCCGTTTCGTGAACAACGCCCGTTCGCATGGCCTTTGCTTTGGCCCTGGCGGGGGGCGGGCTTTCCGGCGTTCGTCCTGTCGATCTGGCACTGGAGTAACGACACCCATATGCTCACCAACAGTGCGCCGAACGTTTGAAAATAGGCCAGCCCCAGCTTGCCGTGTAGCAGCAACGCCAGAATTGCGAAGTTTGCGAGGAAGATGCCAAACATCGCGCCGATGAGCGCCTGATAGCGACGCCGCCGGATAAGTGGACACAGAAAATACCGGGGAACAAGTGCAACGAATACGATGCCCAAGTAAAAGATTTTGGTAATGTCAGAAGTACTGAGTTGTATATCCGGCATGGCGGGACTCGCGAAATTAACGGCGATCAAGGTCCTTGTAGTAACCCGGATACGCTTGTTCGATGATGCACAAGACCACTGCCATCCAGAAGCTCATCACCGGATTGAACATCGCTTCATAGAAGGGTGGAATCCGGGATCCCGGGAAATAGAAGGTAAGGACAAACAAATTCCCTACAAAGCAGCACAGAAGATGTATCGCAACCGTCAGGTACCGCTCCTTAAATAGCTGCGGAAACAGCAGGTATCTCGGTACGAGCATGAAGAAGACCACCGAGTTGTACAAGCCTTTTACTTTGTCGAAATTGCTGACGCCTAATTCCATAGTCATATTCACCTTGCCCGGCGATGGCGATCCCCGGGCTGTCGGATCAAGGTGTCAGCACGCGCGGACGGCGCAGTCGTCCGGGTTGAAGTCCCGCGGCGGTGGCGGGAGCAAGGGCAACAGGGCCCCTCCTAACGTAGTGATGCTGCCTGCAACAGGCGGCATCGTTGCGGCAATGGCTGCCAATGTCCCGCCGGTAAAGCCCAAGCCGGTGTACCAGGCGAAATCTCTGGCGTTGGGGTTGTCCGCGGCCATAAGATATCCTGCGCCACTGGCAACGGCTGCCCCCGCCACTCCTGCAGCGACCACTATTGGAGCAAGAGATCCTTCGATAGTATCCATCTCCATGCTCGACAACTGGCTGATATGCAGTCCTGGTGTGCTATCCATCCGCTCGATATCGCTGAATGTCACGGGCGCCTTGGCCCACGCGCCGCAGCACAGGCACGCCAGGACAATGGCGGCAGAAGCTCTTGGTACGACTTGCATCGGTAGCTCTCCTTGAAGTCAAAGGTCAACACTCACTGAAAACGTTCCCTTTCGGGCATGGCGCCCAGCTTCACTACTGTGCTGAGCGTTACCTGTGCACCGCCGCGGCCGCTGATATTGGCGTTGCCGCTCAGTGAAATGGTGGTCCGGTCGCTGGCCCGGTAACCCAGCCCGAGGACCAATGCGGTTTGCGTGTTGCGTTGCGAGGGCAAGCCCTGCGGGTCGTCTTCGGCCTGCTGCAATTGCCACTTGATGCCGCCATAGAGCGTCACGGTCTCGTTGACGGCAAAGCCGACCTGTGGCGTCAGCAACAGCACGTTGCCCGGTGTGGGCGAGGCGCCATCATGGCGCGGCAGGTTCAGCCGATAGGCAGCGTTCAGGCTGAGCACGACAGGATCGATGGTGCGATAGAGCGTGCCGCCGGCGGTGAAGCTGCTGAAGTAGGTGGTGGCATCGCCGGTGTGTTCCACGGCACCGGTTTCCAGATAGGCCACCAGCCCAGGACTGCCTCGTTCCTTAAGGAAGCGATGGCTGATGGCCAGCGACAGGCTGGAGAAGTTGGTGTTCGTGCTCGAGCGGTTGCCGACGCCCTCGAACAAGGTGCGCTCGCTGGTATGCGAACCGGTACCGGAGAACGAGAGTTCCGTGTCGGCCGAGTAGCCATAGCGTAGCCCGGCATAAGCGACCAGCGAATCCACATTCCGCGTTTTTGGGATGACACCCGTCGCTACCGGGATGATGTTCTGCCCGACCTGGATATAGATCGGCCCACTAGCCGCGGTGCCATTGGCTTCATGGTTGAAGTACGAAAGCCCCAGGTTTGCGCGCCAGCGGTTCTGTGCCGTCAGCAAGTCCTCCAGCGTCGGCACGATCTGCGCCGACGCGGAACACGGGGCGAAGGCGGTGGCGGTCACCGCGACCATTCTGCGCAGGCGCCACTTCATGGCTGGATGGGCCTCAACGGCAGCCCGCCGAATTTCGCGGGAATTGGCCGCATGAACGCCGCATTGCCGGCCTGCCCCGCCTTGCGCGGCAGCACCACCAGCGCACGGCCGGGATAGTCGCGGCTGGGCCGGGTGGTCCACAGGCGCAGGAAATCGGGGATGGCGTAGATGCGGTTGCCGTACGACGGGTCGGCAAGCTCCACCGAATGCGCGTCGATGCTGCGCAAGACAGAGAAATGGTTGTCGTTGCCTGCGTAGAGAAAGACGATCGCAGGGAGCGCGAGCTGCCGCAGCGCGTCCAGCGACAGCGAATAGCCGCGCGCCTCATAGCCGAAGTGGGCCGCCGCCGCGGACAGCGCGCTGAAGGTGGCAGGGCCCGTCGCGGCGATCTGCTGCAGGACCGCGGCTTCGTCTACCGGATCGCCGTAGTAGTGGTGCAGCAAGGTCGCCAGCGAAGCGGCGCCGCAGGAGTAGTCGAATTTCTGCTTGATCACGCCGGTATCGCGCAGTGCCGTCCATGAGCGCACTGAGGGCGTGCCTACCGCGGTCGCTTCGCAAACCTGGGCTAGTGTCAGAGCGAGAAAGGAAATGGCCTTGCGTTTCATGTCGGGGCGTCTGGAACAAGTTCTGCGAAGTCCGGAGCAGCGCTGAGATGAAAATAGTTCTCATTACTTCCGATATGCCGCAGGTTAGCCACGCCAGCGGGCTTGCGGAGACGGCCGATTCTGCAAGGCCATGCAGTTCTGGCCGTTTGGGGCAGAGAGATGTCTGCGGGACGCGGGGAATTTTCGCGATCAGCACGCTGCGCAAGCGGCCTGCCCCGCGCGAATGGCTGGGCATCGCGCTGGTGGGGGCTGGCGTTATGGTGCTGAGCCTGCGGCGGAAGGGCCATCGGTCACGACCCAGCGCACCTCGTGCCGCGTGGTCAGCGCCAGGATGCGCTGGCGCAGGAAATCGGCGTTGAAGGGTGTCAGCGGCGATTCGAAGCGGTAGATCAGCAGCCCTGGCAAGGGCCGGGCCTCGGGGTAGTGGGCCAGTTCGTAGAAGCCAAGTGGCCTTGCCACAGGCCCGGCTGATAATCCTTGCGGTGGTAGCGCAGCAATTCGGCGGCGCCGGGCATCAGGCCGGGGCCGGCTGCGATGCCGCGCGGGAACGGGCGAGCCTCGCCACCGGAAATGCGGCTACGATAGCGTCGATCCCCAATCGTTCACCCACACAGGAAGCAAGCGATATGCTGGAACTCAGACCGGGCTGCGAGCATTGCAACAAGCCCCTGCCACCCGCATCGACCGAAGCCCGCATCTGCTCGTACGAATGCACCTTCTGTGCAGACTGCGTGGATAGGCTCAGCAACGTCTGCCCGAACTGCGGGGGTGGCTTCGTGCCGCGGCCGGTGCGCCCGGTACGCGACTGGAAGAACGGTAACTACCTCGGCAACAACCCGGCCAGTACCAGGGTGAAGCACCGGCCGGTCGACCTCGAGGTGCATGCCCGCTTTGCCGGAGCGATCGCCCCGGTCCCGCCCGAGCAGCGCTAGCGGTGGCCTGGGCTAGCCCTTGGATTTCGGCTTGAGCAACTCGCCAGCCTCCTTCACATTCTGCTCGGCGCGCTTGCTGATCACGGCCAGCGCTTCGGCCTGCGCCTTCTGCGCGGTTTCGGCCAGCGCGCGCATGTTCTCCAATGCCTGGTGCAGCTGCTGCTGCACGAATTCGCTGTGCTTGGCCATGGCCTCGGCAGGATTGCCTGCAGTGCTGTACTGCTGAGCGGCCGCCTGCAGCTGCTGCATGGTCTGGGCGAAGATCTCCTGCTGCTTCTGCACCAGGGCCTGGATACCCTCATAGGCCAGCTTGTTGGCCTCGGTCAGGGCCTCGATGTCCTTGCGGCGCGCTTCCATTACCGCGCTCATGTCCACGCCCGGCAGGCGGAACTGTTCCATCATCTTGGTGAAGTCTGCAAAGGGATTGGGAGGCGTGGCCATGCTGGGTCTCCTTCTGGAAGGACTGGCAGGGTGGCCGGCGGCGGGGATGGAGCGTGCCCTTCGGCCGGGTTCCTGTCCACTATAGCCGGTATCCGCACACTTCTGGCCGTCAATCGAGGAAGACCCTAAAGTTTCCGGACCCCATGCCGTTGGCATCCATAGCCCGCAAGTGCGTCGGCCCGACCGGGCGCGTCCGCGGACGATGAGAGCGAAGAACGCCGCGCCGTCCCAGGCGCGGACCGGCACTTCGCCGTAACCAGTGCTAATCAGGTAGAAGACATGAAGAATCTAGGCATCGGGGTCCGCCTCGGCATCGGCTTTGGGGTGGTATTGCTGCTTTCTGCGCTCATGACGGTATTCGGCATGATGCGCCTGCAACAGGTGGCTGAGCGCACGCACGCGATGATGCAGCAGCCGCTGACCAAGGAGCGGCTGGTCAGCGACTGGTACCGCCTCATGCACACCAGCGTGCGCCGCACCACGGCGGTGGCGCGCAGTGCCGACCCGTCGCTCGGCGCGTTCTTCGCGGCCGAGACCAAGGCGTCGATCGAAGGCATCGCCGCCTTGCGCGACAAGCTCCAGCCCATGCTCAGCTCGGCCGAGGAAAAGGCCGCATTCCAGAAGATCCTGAGCGTGCGTGACCCGTACAACAACGGCCGCGACAAGATCACCAAACTCAAGCAAGAGGGGCTGACCGAAGAGGCCAACCAGGTGCTGGAGAAAGAGTTCGTCCCGGCCGGCGACGCCTATCTGGGCGAGATCCAGAAGCTGCTCGACATCCAGCGCGCCAGCATCGACGCCACCGCGCGCGAGATCAACGGCATCTACGTCAACGCGCGCAACAGCCTGATCGGGCTGGGCGTGGTGGTGCTGGCGATCGGCATCGCGTTCTCGGTATGGCTGACGGCGGGCATCACGCGGCCGCTGCATCGCGCCGTGGCGGTGGCGCGCACCGTGGCGTCGGGCGACCTGACCAGCCGCATCGATGTCGACAGCCGCGATGAAACCGGACAGCTGCTGCAGGCACTGGCGGACATGAACGCCAATATCCTGCGCATCGTGCGCCAGGTGCGCGCGGGCACCGAGTCGATCGTGTCCGGCACCAGCCAGATCGCGGCCGGCAACACCGACCTGTCGCAGCGCACGGAAGAACAGGCCTCGTCGCTGCAGCAGACCGCGGCCAGCATGGAAGAGCTGACCAGCATCGTGCGCCAGAACGCCGACAACGCGCGCCAGGCCAGCACGCTGGCGGTCAATGCATCGGACATCGCCGAGAAGGGCGGCGACGCGGCGGGCAAGGTTGCCGAGACCATGGAGGAGATCAACGGCGCGTCGAGGAAGGTGGTCGACATCATCGCCGTGATTGAAGGCATCGCTTTCCAGACCAATATCCTGGCGCTCAATGCCGCGGTGGAAGCCGCGCGCGCCGGCGAGCAGGGCCGCGGTTTCGCCGTGGTCGCGGGCGAGGTGCGCACGCTGGCGCAGCGCAGCGCTTCCGCCGCCAAGGAGATCAAGGCGCTGATCGGCGATTCGGTCGATCGCGTCGAGAAGGGTTCGATGCAGGTGACGCAGGCCGGCCAGACCATGGTGGAGATCGTTGCCGCGGTCAAGCGCGTGACCGACATCATGGGCGAGATCAGCGCGGCCTCGGCCGAGCAGAGCGCCGGGATCGAGCAGGTCAACCAGGCGGTGACGCAGATGGATACCGTGACGCAGCAGAATGCCGCGCTGGTGGAAGAGGCCGCCGCTGCAGCAGGCTCGCTGGAGGAGCAGGCGCAGCGGCTGAAGGAGGCGGTGTCGACGTTCAGGCTGGCGGCGTAAGCGTAGGCTGTTTGCTTGCTCCCTTCTCCCGCAAGCGGGAGAGGGGAGCATCTCCATCGCAGCGGACGCTCACCGCGCCTTCAGAAACTCCCCCACCTCCAGCAACACCAGCTCGTTGTCGTCCGCCTGGTTCGGCTCGCGGCTGCTGCTGAAGGGCAGGTTGTTGTCGTTGCCCACCACGATATGCGTGGCGTCGACCACGTCGACGTTCTCGATGGTGAAGAACGGGAACGCCAGCACGCCATCGGTCAACGGCTTGCGCGCAAGCTTGGCCGGGTCGGCAATGCGCAGCAGGTCGATATAGCTGATCTTGCGCAGCGGCCCGCCGGCGTTGGCATCGCTCAGCTCGACCTTGTACACGCGCTTGAACTTCGCCACGTCGTCAAAGCAGTCCGGGCGCTTCTGCCCGGCCGGACAGGCCTTGTCCGGCGTGCCTTCGCCGTTGTCGCGCTCGATGATAAGGCCGGTGGTGGCGTCGATCATGTTGAAGTCGCCGATGGCGTGGCTGGCGCCTTCCAGTACGTACTTCCAGTGGCGGCCGGTCCAGGCCTGCTGCCTGACATCAAACTCCAGCACGCGCAGGTAGGGCTTGCCGCCATCGTTCTCGTAGCCCTTGGCGGCCTCGTCCCACAGCGCGCCTTCCAGCAGCGCGTACAGCTTGCTGCCATCGGGCGAGGACGCCATGCCCTCGAAGCCCTTGGAGCGCCGCACCTGGAACTTCACGCTGCCGTCCGGCGCGCCGGGCGCGGTGACGGCGGGATGGTCGGGCGAGCGCACCACCTTGCCGTCGACCTTGGTGTCGAACACGGCCAGCACCTTGCCGTCCATGTCAGCCTTGATCAGGAACGGGCCGAACTCGTCGCCGATCCAGATCGCGCCATCGGCGAACTGGAAGCTCTCCGTATCGAAATCCGACCCCGTCAGGTAGCGCTGCCTGGTGCCCTCGTGGACGATGCGGAACGGCACCTTCTTGTCGGGGTCGTGCAGGAAGATGGTCTTCAGGCGCTGCAGGCGGCCGCTGCCGAAGTCCACCTTGTAGCGGTTCAGGTACAGCATGAAGTCCGGCGAGTTGGCCTTGGCGCCGGCGCCGTTGTCGGTCAGCACCCAGAAGCTGCCGTCGGCCATGCGCTTGATGCCGGAATGCCCCTGTGCCGGCTGGCCGCGGAACGGCAGCGACACGCCGGTGGGGCGGCCATTGGACTTGCCTTCGACCGTGCCCGGCGTGTCCACGCGCTGCGCGGTGGTGAACTTGCCGCTGACCTGCAGGTCAGCGGGCGCATCCTTCGGCACGGCAAGCAGGGTCTGGGCCGGCAGCACTGCGTGGCCGGCCAGCGTGGCGGGGTAGGCGGCAGGGGCCTGCGCCCACGCCTGCGCCGCGCCCAGGCAGCCCAGTGCGATGGCCGCCGGGGCCAGCAGCAAATGACGAGACATTGTGGTTTTCCTTGGCGTTCAAGATGACAAAACCCTGCATTGTCGGCGCCAAGTTTGACAGAACTGTGATCCGTGGGACGCATGGCCCGGCATGTTGCACTGCAGCGTAGGTGCCATATGGGCACCGTGCCGGTGCAATCTGCGAACGATCATGCTGCGAGGACGGCCCAACGCGGCACCGGCGTCCGGATTTCTGCCGATAGCCGCGCAAAAAGCAGTGGGTTTTCAGGCCCCTGAAAGCAAACTGAGGCAAAATTCTATTTTTCGCCTAGTATGCCGCCGCGCTGTGACCCAGCAGGCGGATGTCCTACCACCCGTTCGAGGATCTGAGAGAAGCAATGAGTACCCAGCAACCCACCATCATCTACACGCTGACCGACGAAGCTCCGCTGCTGGCGACCAGTGCGTTCCTCCCGATCATCCAGACCTTCACCAAGCCCGCCGGCATCAACGTCACCACCAGCGACATCTCGGTGGCGGGCCGTATCCTGGGCGAGTTCCCCGAATTCCTGACCGAAGCGCAGCGCGTGCCGGACAACCTGGCCGAGCTGGGCAAGCTGACCCAGCTGCCGGACACCAACATCATCAAGCTGCCGAACATCAGCGCCTCGGTGCACCAGCTGGTCAGCGCCATCCGCGAACTGCAGGGCAAGGGCTACAAGGTGCCGGACTATCCGGAAGACCCGAAGAACGACGAAGAAAAGGCGATCCAGAAGCGCTATTCCAAGTGCCTGGGCTCGGCCGTGAACCCGGTCCTGCGCGAAGGCAACTCCGACCGCCGCGCACCGGCAGCGGTCAAGAATTTCGCGCGCAAGCACCCGCACAGCATGGGCGAGTGGAGCATGGCTTCGCGCACGCACGTGGCGCACATGAAGCATGGCGACTTCTATCACGGCGAAAAGTCCATGACCCTGGACAAGGCGCGTGACGTCAAGATGGAGCTGGTCACCAAGAGCGGCAAGACCATCGTGCTCAAGCCCAAGGTCTCGCTGCTGGATGGCGAGATCATCGACAGCATGTTCATGAGCAAGAAGGCGCTGTGCGACTTCTATGAAGAGCAGTTCGAAGACGCGCGCAAGACCGGCGTGATGCTGTCGCTGCACGTCAAGGCGACCATGATGAAGGTGTCGCACCCGATCGTGTTCGGCCACGCCGTCAAGATCTTCTACAAGGAAGCCTTCGCCAAGCACGGCGCGCTGTTCGACGAACTGGGCGTGAACGTCAACAACGGCCTGGTCAACCTGTACGAGAAGATCGAGGCGCTGCCCAGCTCCAAGCGCGAAGAGATCATCCGCGACCTGCACGCCTGCCACGAGCATCGCCCGGAACTGGCGATGGTGGATTCGGCCAAGGGCATCTCCAACCTGCACGCGCCCAACGACGTGATCGTGGATGCCTCGATGCCGGCCATGATCCGCATCGGCGGCAAGATGTGGGGCGCCGACGGCCGTCCGAAGGACACCAAGGCCGTGATCCCGGAAAGCACCTTTGCCCGCATCTACCAGGAGATCATCAACTTCTGCAAGACCAACGGCAATTTCGACCCGACCACCATGGGCACCGTGCCCAACGTCGGCCTGATGGCGCAGAAGGCCGAAGAATACGGCTCGCACGACAAGACCTTCGAGATCGCCGAAGACGGCGTCGCCAACATCGTCGACCTGGCCACCGGTGAAGTGCTGCTGACGCAGGACGTCGAGCAGGGCGACATCTGGCGCATGTGCCAGGTCAAGGACGCGCCGATCCGCGACTGGGTCAAGCTGGCCGTCACGCGCGCGCGCAACTCGGGCATGCCGGCCGTGTTCTGGCTGGACCCGTACCGTCCGCACGAAGCCGAGCTGATCAAGAAGGTCGAGACCTACCTGAAGGACTACGACACCAACGGCCTGGACATCCAGATCATGTCGCAGGTGCGCGCCATGCGCTACACGCTGGAGCGCGTGATCCGCGGCCTGGACACCATCTCGGTGACCGGCAACATCCTGCGCGACTACCTGACCGACCTGTTCCCGATCATGGAGCTGGGCACCAGCGCCAAGATGCTGTCGATCGTTCCGCTGATGGCCGGTGGCGGCATGTATGAAACCGGCGCCGGCGGTTCGGCTCCGAAGCACGTCAAGCAGCTGGTGGAAGAAAACCACCTGCGCTGGGATTCGCTTGGCGAGTTCCTGGCGCTGGCGGTGTCGCTGGAAGACGTTGGCATCAAGACCGGCAATGCCAAGGCCAAGATCCTGGCCAAGACGCTGGATGCTGCCACCGGCAAGCTGCTGGACAACAACAAGAGCCCGTCGCCCAAGACCGGCCAGCTGGACAACCGCGGCAGCCAGTTCTACCTGGCGATGTACTGGGCGCAGGAACTGGCCGCCCAGTCGGAGGACGCTGAACTGGCCGCGAAGTTCGCGCCGCTGGCCAAGACGCTGACCGACAACGAGCAGAAGATCGTTGGCGAACTCGGCGCCGTGCAGGGCCAGCCGGTGGATATCGGCGGCTATTACATGCCGGAAGCCGACAAGCTCAGCGCCGCTATGCGCCCGAGCCAGACGCTGAACGCCGCGCTGTCGACCGTGACGGCCTGACCGGACTGGCCCGCCTGGCGGGCCGGCAGGCATCGCAACCCCGGGCCCTGGCCCGGGTTTTTCTTTGCGCCGCGGAAGGCGTTATGGCTGCTGCGCTTCCATATGGATGTCCCACCCCTGTTCCGGGCCGCTCTTCTGGTCCCGGTAGGTCCAGAGCGCGCCGCAGTCCTGGCAGACGAAGCTGCTGATGGTGACGGCGGCGGAGCCGGCGGGCTTGATGCGTCGGGTATCGGTGATGCGCAGTGCCGCGTGCCCGGGGGCGCCGCGCACGTGGCGTTCAATGGCCTGGCAGGCAGTGCAGAGTGTCATCCGTGTCTGTTCCGTTCGATCGGCCACTGTAGCATGCCGGCGCCTTCGGGGCCGGAAGTGGGCAGGAACATGCGGCGCACTCGAGAATTCGCTCGGCGAGAACCTCAACCCGCACTTTCCATGTGATTTGGGCCCGATCCGGTGAAGTTCGTTGACATGCCTGGGTGGGGCCTGTATAAGGATGAGTGCAGGATCTTTCAAGCAGCAACCTAGAAGTCCAGGTGCTTGCCCACACGGCGCCACTTTTTCTCCTTGTGTCTTCCTTGATCGTCATGCCTTGCCGGCGCTTTTGCCGGTGAGAAAAAACTTATTGAGGAATCCAACATGGAAACCGGTACCGTCAAGTGGTTCAACGATTCGAAGGGTTTTGGCTTCATTACGCCTGATGCAGGCGGCAACGACCTGTTCGCGCACTTCTCCGAAATCCAGGGCAACGGCTTCAAGTCGCTGCAAGAAGGCCAGAAGGTGCGTTACGTCGCTGGCGTCGGTCAAAAGGGCCCGGCCGCGACCAAGATCGAGCCGATCTGAATCGCACCGACCTGAGTTGAGCTGAGCGCCGAGGCGCCAGTCCAATGAAAAAAGCTCCGCCAACGCGGAGCTTTTTTATTTCCGTTGCCGCTATTCCCCGCAACCGTGAAATAAAGCCACTGCTGGCGCGGCAACAAGCGTAGAGTGGGGGCAGGATCACCACACGGCGGAGGCTGCCATGGATATCTATCCGGCTGCAACTTACAAGGGCTACGACCTCTATCCCCTTGTGTACAAGCACGCCGCCGAGCGCGTGTGGCCCGAGCCGCGGCCCGACCGTTCCTTCGATGCTGCCGTGGTGATCTGCCTGGAAGGCGAGTCACCAGAAGGCATGCAGGCGCGCACGTTCCGCCTGGACGCCGCACCGTGGGATAACGTCGGTGGCGCGCGACGCGGTGCGTTGCGCTATGCCGAGGCCATCATCAATGGCGCGGTGCCGGGGGTATCGGTAACAACGGCCGGCGCGCCGATGGCGTCCTGAAGGTCCGACGACGGACCCTGGCGCCGCGGTGCATTTGCGCCGCTGACGCCCGCGCGGGGTCATGGCCCATGCCGTGCGCGTGATCCACATGAGTTCAGCAATCCTTCCCATCAGCGCGGCACGATGCCGCATGGAGATGTCGTGAGCGACAGCAGTCCCAGCCGCAGTCCCGGCAACACTGTTCCCGGCAGTACGCCCTTTGCCAGCTACAAGGGTTTCGATCTGTATCCCCTGGTTTATCGCCATCGGCCTGAGCAGGCCTGGCCGCGCACCAAGCCCGACAGCAGCTTCCTCGCGTCGATCGTGATTTGCCGCGAGGGCTATCGCCCTGGCAGCGACCATGCGCGCGTGTACCCCATGAGCGAGTCGCGCTGGGAGAACATCGGCTCGGCGCGCCGCGGCGCGCTGCAGTTCGGCGAAGACATCATCAATGGCCTGGTCGCCGGCGAATCCGTGGCGTCGATCTAGGTATTTTCGGTTCCGCAGCGGCCTGGTCACAGGCCAGTTGCGGAGCGGGGAAACAGGCGCGGCGCTATCCGTCAGACTGCAAGGAGTCCGTTCATGGACATGCGTTCGGGATCATCCGGTTTTCTGTGCACGTTGCCCGGTGAGGGCAAAGGCATCACCTATCACGTTGCGGTCTGCTTTATCGATGCGGAGCGCCCCACCGGGGTGTTGTTCACCAGCTTCGTGGGTGTGGGGCGGCGGTCGTTCGGCGTGCTGGCCGAGCCAGGGGCCCTGCAGGGCCAGCTTGCCGCCAGCGGCGAGGCGCTGTGCCGCCTGGCCATCGGCCAGGTGGTGCGCGACCAGCTGCACGACAAGGCTCGCGAGGGCGATGCGGTGCTGGACCTCGCCGCCTCGCCATGGGACGGCGAGCTGAGGACGGTCGGCGCGGGGCTCAGGACGGCCCGGCCGCATGTGCGCGTGCTCGGCTGAGGCCGCACGCAATCGTCAAGCCAGGTCAGGTCAGATCTGGAATACCGGATTGCCGTGGCGCTCCAGCAGCGCCTCGATCAGTGCCATGTCGGCGATCTCGGGAGTACGGTCTTCCACCGCGCGCGACGGCCCGCAATAGGTGGCAGTCACGTGGCGCCTGACGGTCAGCACGCCGGATGCGGGCGGTGCGACTTCAACCGCCTGCCACGGTGCATGCCGGTAACTGCCTGCCTGCCAGCCTTCGGGCGTCAGGTGCACGGCTTCCCATTCTTCGATGACGGACATGATCGGTTCTCCTTGATTGAGGGATGAATCGTTAGCGGGACGGCACGCGCCGGCGCGGCGCATGCCATGACGCCGGCCTACGACTTGTGCCGGTAGTTGATGCGCCCCTTGGTGAGGTCATAGGGCGACATCTCCAGCGTGACGCGGTCGCCCGCCAGCACGCGGATGCGGTTCTTCTTCAGCCGCCCGGACGAATACGCCCAGACTTCGAAGCCGTTTTCCAGGATCACGCGGAAACGGTTGTCGGGCAGGACTTCCGACACCTTGCCGCCAAATTCGACCAGTTCTTCTTTTGCCAAGGAGGCTCCTTGCTGTAGCCGCGCCGCTTGTGCGCGAGCTGTTGTGACGGCCAACTGGACACCAACTGGCCGATGGGATGGGGCTTGCGATGCCTGGCTTACTGCTGGCGCAGGCGTGCTGCGGCGCGTTCGCCGGCACGGCGGGCGGACTGCCTGGCGCGGGCTTCAGAGCGGTGCGTGTCGTGGCGCATTGCCACGTTGGCGACGATACGTTCGGCGCCATTGCGGTATTCCGCAATCATGTAGGTCGCGAACCAGAGGCCGGGTTCCTGCTGGATGGGATAGACGGAAACGGTGTAAGGGGTAGGGTTGACTCGATTCAATGTGATGCCTGTTCTAAGGCGCGGCCGCAGGGGCGCGGAGCATCGTTCCGATGCAGGCGTCGCGCGGTGGCGGCCGTTCGCCGTTGCTGTAGGCCAGCGTCGGGCCCGCGCGGCTGCGCAGGCGTTGCATCTGGCGTGAAGTGGACCATGCCTGCGCAAGCCGATGCGCCAGGTACAGGGGCGATCGTTGCGGAGCGGACGTGCCGCTGGTCGGATAGGGTGGTGGGCCGTTCTGCATAGGCTGGCCCAAAGACGCATCGGGTGTACGCCCGATATGCCGCCGCTGAATGCTTCTTGTGGGATTGTCTTGCGGCTGGCGCACAGATGTCGGGCGTTGCCGATCCGTGCATAGGATCCCGGATGATACCACTTCCGGGTCAATCCTGCCCGCGTGACGGGCAGTGCCCCTGGAGGGGCCGCCTTGCGGTGCCTAGAGTTCGCTGATCTGCGCGAAGCGCCGCGACAGGAAGTCGATCAGTTCACGCACCGAAGGCAGCAGCCCGCGCCGTGAGGGGAACACGGCGTGGATCACGCCGCCCCTGACCGACCAGTCCGGCAGGACTTTTACCAGCTGGCCATCGCGCAGCTCGTCGGTCATCATCATGACCGGCAGCTGCACGATGCCGGCACCGGCCACGGCCGCGGTGCGCAGCATGATCATGTCGTCGGTCACCAGGCGGGGCTTGTGGTGCAGCTCGGCGCTGGCGCCATCGGGGCCGTACAGCGACCAGGTGTGCGAGGGGCGCGGCGGCCCCAGGTCCAGCGTTGGCAGCGCGTTGAGGTCCGCGGGCGCCAGCAGCGGCCCATGGCCGGCCAGCAGCGTTGGGCTGGCCACGAAGCACCAGGCGCGCTCGGCCAGCACGCGCATCACCAGGTCGCTGTCTTCCAGTGGCGGCACGCGCACGCGGATGGCCAGGTCGATCCCCTCCGCCACCACGTCCACGCGCCGGTTGGTGGCTTCCAGGTGCACGATGACCTTGGGGTTGGCCGCCATGAAATCCGCAATCATGTTTCCCACCCGCGCGTGCAGCAGCGCCACCGGGCAGCTCATGCGCACCAGGCCGCTGGGTTCGGCGCGGCTCTGCGCGATCGCGCTCTCGGCCGCTTCGGCCTCCACCAGCATGGCCTTGCAGTGGGCGTAGTAGGTCTGCCCCACTTCTGTCACGGAGAAACGCCGCGTCGAGCGCTGGATCAGGCGCACGCCCAGGCGTTCTTCCAGCATGGCCACGCGCCGGCTCAGCTTGGACTTGGGTATGCCGAGCACGCGCCCGGCGGGCGCAAAGCCCTGGTGATCGACTACCTGCGCGAAGTAATACAGGTCATTCAGGTCGGGATGCAAGCGGGCGGCTCCTGTCGTCCTGCCAGTAGGACGCTGAGGGCAGATTTTCCATCCTAGCGATGCGATCTGCCAAGACCTATGCTTTCGCCACACGGTCGGCTTGGGGATTGCCCAGAGTCGCCGGTTTCGCCAACCGCATAGGAGAAAGCCAAATGACCACACCCGCGAATTTCAACGGCAAGCGTCCGGTACTGGATCCCGCCGATACGGCCATGCTGCTGATCGACCACCAGAGTGGCCTGTTCCAGACCGTTGGCGACATGCCGATGCCTGAGCTGCGCGCCCGTGCGGCCGCGCTGGCCAAGATGGCGACGCTGTGCAAGCTGCCGGTGATCACCACGGCATCCGTGCCGCAAGGCCCGAACGGCCCGCTGATTCCGGAAATCCACGAAAACGCCCCCCATGCCAAATATGTTGCGCGCAAGGGCGAGATCAACGCCTGGGACAACCCCGACTTTGTCGCCGCGGTGCGCGAGACCGGCAAGAAGACCCTGATCATCGCCGGCACCATCACCAGCGTGTGCATGGCATTCCCGTCGATCAGCGCGGTGGCTGACGGCTACAAGGTGTTTGCCGTGGTGGATGCATCGGGCACCTATTCCAAGATGGCGCAGGAAATCACCCTGGCGCGCATTGTCCAGGCCGGCGTGGTGCCGATGGATACCGCCGCCGTGGCCTCTGAGCTGCAGCAGAGCTGGAACCGCCCGGACGCGCAGCAATGGGCCGAGGTCTACACGCAGATCTTCCCGGCCTACCGCCTGCTGATTGAAAGCTATCTCAAGGCACAGGACGTGGAGAAGAACCACGAGGTGCTGGACTCCAAGCGCTGACGCCTTGCCGGCAACGCACGGCATACCCAGGGGTACGCACGCGTGGCAGACGCCACGCGTGCGTACCTTTTTTTGTTGACAGGAGCACACCATGAGCAAGCCCTACAAGCGCCTTGACAAGAGCCAGGCAGCCGTCCTGATGGTCGATCACCAGGCCGGCCTGCTGTCGCTGGTGCGGGATATCGAGCCCGACAAGTTCAAGAACAACGTGCTGGCACTGGCCGACCTGGCCAAGTACTTCAAGCTGCCGACCGTGCTGACCACCAGCTTCGAGGATGGCCCCAACGGACCGCTGGTGCCTGAGCTCAAGGCCATGTTCCCTGACGCACCGTTCATTCCGCGCCCGGGCCAGATCAACGCCTGGGATAATGAGGACTTCGTTGCCGCGGTGCGTGCCACTGGCAAGAAGCAGCTGCTGATCGCCGGCGTGGTCACCGAAGTGTGCGTGGCCTTCCCGGCGTTGTCGGCGATCGAAGAGGGTTTCGAAGTTTTTGTCGTGACCGATGCCTCGGGCACCTTCAATGAAATCACGCGCGATTCGGCCTGGCAGCGGATGTCGGATGCCGGCGCGCAGCTGATGACGTGGTTCGGCGTGGCTTGCGAACTGCATCGCGACTGGCGCAACGACATCGAGGGCCTGGGCACGCTGTTCTCGAACCATATTCCGGACTATCGGAATTTGATTACGGCTTATACGACCGTGAAGGGCAGCAAGTAGGCAACGCCCTTCAACAAGCCGCTGGTTTGCTCCCTGTCCCGCTTGCGGGAGAGGGAGCAAACAATTGGGACGGGGGAGGGCCCAAGTGGCAAGCAATTTTCCTCAGGCCTCCTTCACAGCCGCCCGCACCGGCACCGCAGCGACTTCCGCCTGCGCCGACGCCGACCTCCGGTGATTGATCATCGACACCGCCCCCACCGCAATCACCGCCGGGATTGCCATCGCCATGAAGTTCTGCTGCAACGGCAGGGACATCCCAACCAGCACGCCGATCACGATCGGTGCCAGGATGGCGCCGCTGCGTCCCACGCCGGAGGCCCAGCCGATGCCGGTACCGCGTACCGCCATCGGATAGAACTGGCCCGCATAGGCATAGGTGACGATCTGCGTGCCGATGGTGGAAGCACCAGCCAGGCCCACCACGACGAACAGCGCGGCGCTGGGCATCGGGTAGCCCAGCAGCGTGATCGACACTGCCGCCAGCGCGTACATGCCGATCAGCACATGCTTGATCGGCAGCCGGTCGGCCAGCCAGCCGCCACCGATGGCGCCGAGCATGGCGCCGAAGTTCAGCACCAGCACGAAGGTCAGCGCCGAGCCCAGGCTGTAGCCGGCGGCGGCCATCAGCTTGGTCAGCCAGGAGCTGAGCGCGTACACCATGAACAGGCACATAAAGAACGCCACCCAGAACATCACCGTGCTGAAGCCGCGGCCGTCCTGGAACAGGCGCCGGATCGGCGCGCTGCCGGCCTTGTCGTCCGCGGCCAGGGTGAAGACGTCGCCCGGCTGCGGCCGGTGCGCCGGCACCAGGCGCGACACCACGGATTGCAGAGCGTCGGTCTGGCCCGTGCGGAGCAGGTATGGCATCGACTCCGGCAGCGAGCGCAGCACCAGCGGGACCAGCAGCACCGGCAGGCCGGCGGCGAGGAAAACCGACTGCCAGCCGTAGCTTTCGATCAGTCCCTTGCCCAGCAGCGCGGCCAGCATGCCGCCCACCGAATAGCCGCTGAACATCAGCGTCACCAGCGTGCCGCGCAGCTTGCGCGGCGAGTACTCGGTCATCTGCGCCACCACGTTGGGCATCACGCCGCCGATGCCCAGGCCCGCCAGGAAGCGCGTGACGCTGAACGTCACCGGGTCGCTGGTAAAGCCCGCCGCCGCGGTGAAGACACTGAACAGCACGATGCAGATGGCAATGGCGCGCCTGCGGCCGATGCGGTCGGCCACGGTGCCGAGGAAGATCGCGCCGAACATCATGCCGAACAGCGCCGAGCTGACCATGAAGCCGGCGCTGGTGGCGGTCACGCCCATCTCTTTCATGATCGACGGCAGGGCGATGCCGGCCACGGCCAGGTCGTAGCCGTCGAAGATGATGATCAGCGCGCACCAGAACAGGATGAGCGCATGGAAGCGGTTGAAGCGGGCCTCGTCGGCCAGCTTGTGGACATCGATCTGACGCATGGTTTGTCTCCGGTATGGTGGTATGACGGGGCGGGCGGCGTTGCCGCTCACGCCACCGCGACGGCGCGCTCTGCGGCGGCCTTCAGTTCGCGTTCGCGCAGCATGAAGCGCTGGATCTTGCCGGTGGCGGTCTTGGGCAGCGCATCGACGAACTCGATCGCACGCGGGTACTTGTAGGCCGCCAGCCGCTCCTTGACGAAGGCCTTCAGTTCGCCGTCGCCAAGCTGCGCGCCGGCCTTCAGCACCACGAAGGCCTTGGTCTTGACCAGTCCGTCTTGGTCAGGTACGCCGATCACCGCAGCCTCCAGCACTGCCGGGTGCTGCACCAGCGTGGCCTCGACCTCGAACGGCGAAACGTAGATGCCGCTGACCTTGAGCATGTCGTCGCTGCGCCCGGCGTAGCTGTAGGTGCCATCCGGGTTGCGCACGTATTTGTCGCCGCTCTTGGTCCAGCCGCCGCGGAAGGTCTCGCGCGACTTCTCGCGGTTGGCCCAGTACATCAGCGCGGCGCTGGGGCCCTGGATATAGAGGTCGCCGATCTCGCCGTCGGGCACCGGGCGGCCTTCTTCGTCGCGCAGCTCGATGGCATAGCCCGGCACTGGCCAGCCGGTGGTGCCGTAGCGCACCTGGCCGGGGCGGTTGGACAGGAAGATATGCAGCATCTCGGTGGAGCCGATGCCGTCGATGATCTCGCAGCCGAAATGCGCGGTGAAGCGCTGGCCGATATCGGCGGGCAGGGCCTCGCCGGCGGACGAGCACAGCCGCAGCGCGACCTCGGCGCGCTGCGGCAGCGCCGGCGAGGCGAGCATGCCGGCGTAGCCTGTCGGCGCGCCGAAGAACACCGTTGGCCGGTGTTGCAGCCAGCGGCGGAAGGTGGCCTCGGGCGTGGGCCGCTCGGCCATCAGCACCACGGTGGCGCCTACGCTGAGCGGGAAGCTGAGGCCGTTGCCCAGCCCGTAGGCGAAATACAGCTTGGCCGCAGAGAAGCAGACATCCTGCTCCTGCAGGCCGAGCACCGGGACTGCATAGAGCGCCGCGGTCCAGTACGGGTTGCCGTGGCTGTGCACCACGCCCTTGGGCTGGCCGGTCGAGCCGGACGAGTAGAGCCAGAAACCGGGGCCGTCGCAACTGGTGGCGGCAGGCGCCTGCAACGGCGTTTGCGCGGCAAGCAGCGCATCCAGCGCCGCCATGCCATCAGGCAGCGGCTCATGCGCACGGGACACGAACACTTGCCCGACTTCATGCCCGGGACGTGCCAGCGCCTCCTGCAGCACGGGCAGCAGCGCGGCCGACACCAGCACCGCCTGCGCGCGGCTGTGCTGCAGCATGTAGCTGTAGTCGTCGGCGGTCAGCAGCGTGTTGACGGCCACCGGGACGATGCCGGCGTACATCGCGCCCAGGAAGCAGACCGGCCAGTCGCTGCAGTCGTGCATCAGCAGCAGCACGCGTTCCTCGCGGCGGATGCCGGCGCCGAGCAGCGCCGCGGCCAGGCGCCGCACCTGCTGCGCCAGTTCGCCGTAGGTGAGCTGGCCGTCGTCATCGATATAGGCCACCTTGCCGGCGCGCCCGGCATTGCAGCCGAGCAGGTGCCCGGCAAAGTTGAAGGACGTGCCGGGTGGCCGGACGGGTGGTTCTGAAGGCGTGGCGGTCATGGGTGTCTCCCCGTTGCTGGTGTACGGTGTGCCGCGCGCCGCCATGCGGACGTGGCGGCGCGGTGAAGCGGGTTGGCTTGAACGGTCAGGCGAGCGCGTCGAGCACCGCGGTACTGGCCTGGATGGCGCTGCGCCGGTGATAGAAGTGCAGGGCGCGCAGTCCGCCCAGTTCCTCGCCGCCGCCGGCGCGGCCGGGGCCGCCATGCAGCGATTGCGGCATGACGTTGCCGTGGCCGGTGTGCAGCTGCGCCACGTCGGGCGAGATCACATGCACGCGGCCATGGCTGTCGGCCAGCTCGACGGCGGCCGCGCCGAGCGCGGCCGCGTCGCTGCCATAGAGCGATGCCACCAGCGAGCCCTGTCCACGGCGCACGAGTGCCAGTGCATGGGCGGTATCCCGATAGGCCAGCAGCGTGGCCACCGGGCCGAACACTTCGGTGTCGTGCACCGCGGCGGCGGCGTCCGCATCGGTCACGCCCAGCAGCGTCGGGCCGATACAGCAGGCCACGGCCGGATCGGCATCGACCAGCGGCTGCTGCGTGCCGTCATGCAGCACCTGTGCCTGCTTGCGCAGGGTTGCCAGCCCGTCTTGCACGGCGTTGAACTGCGCACGGCTGACCAGCGCACCCATGCGCACCGTATCGTTGCGCGGGTTGCCCACGGTCACTTTCGACAGCCGTGCGCCAATGGCCTCGGCGGCCTGGCCATACAGCGCTTCAGGCACGAACACGCGCCGGATCGCGGTGCATTTCTGGCCGGACTTGACCGTCATCTCGCGCACGACTTCCTTCGCCAGCAGGTCGAAGGCGGCGGTATCAGGGCCGTCCTGCGACAGCAGCACGGCGGAATTGATGCTGTCCGCTTCGATATTCACGCGAACAGAGCGTTGCGCGATGGCGGGATGCGAGCGGATCACCGCGGCCGTATCGGCCGAACCGGTGAACGACACCACGTCAAGGGGCTGCAACTGGTCCAGCAGTCCGGCCGAGCTGCCGCACACCACCGACAACGCGCCGGCCGGCAGCACTCCGGCCTCGACCACGTCGCGCACCATGCGCTGGGTCAGCCAGGCGGTGGCGGTAGCGGGTTTGACGATCACCGGCACGCCGGCCAGCAATGCCGGCGCCGCCTTCTCCCACAGTCCCCAGCTCGGGAAGTTGAAGGCATTGATAAACAGCGCCACGCCGCGCGTGGGCACCAGCACGTGCTGCGACTGGAACAACGGGTCCTTGCCCAGCCGCGCGGCCTCGCCATCCGGAAGGTAGTGCCGGTCGCCGAGCGCATCGCCCAGCCTGGCGTAAGTGCCCAGCGTGAAGATGCCGCCGTCGATGTCGACCGCGGAGTCGTTCCTGACGGTGCCGCTGTTGGCCGTGGCGATGTCGTAATAGGCATCGCGATTGGCCTGCAGCACCTTGACGATGTCAGTCAGCAACGCGGCACGCTGGCGATAGGTCAGCGCGCGCAGGGCCATGCCGCCCTGTTCGCGGGCAAAGGCGAAGCCGGCAGCGAGGTCCAGCCCGGTGGCGTCAACGCGCACCAGTTCGTCGCCCAGCACCGGATCGAACAAGGGCGTGCCGGCACCGCTGCCGGCCTGCCACTTGCCGCCGAGGTAGTTGGATAGCAATTCAGTCATGGGGGATCTCAGCGCGTGAAGTCGATGCGGCCTTCCGGCAGCAGATAGAGCACCAGCGCGCGGCCGTTGCTGACGGTGGGGCGGTGGGCGCTGCCCGGCGGGCACACCAGCCAGCCGGCGGGGCGGCCGTCGAACTGCGCGTCGCCCTCGAGCGGCATGATCAGGTCGATCTCGCCGTTGGGATGGGTGTGATGCGGGCCGGCAATGTCCTGCATGTCGACCACGTCGACGGAAAAGCCGTGCAGGTCGTCAGCCGGCTTGAAGATGCGGCCGTAGCGGATGCCGCCGCCTTCGCGGTCGCACAGCCAGCCTTCGGCCACGCCGGCCTGGCAGGCGTCCTTAAGTTGCTGGTAGGTGGGGCTGCCGGCGCCGTGCTCGGCATTGAGCCACGCATCGAGTGCGGCATCCAGCGGGCGGCCTGCCAGTTGCGCGGTGAGCTGCGCGATCTGGCTGCGGAATTCTGTGGGGGACATGGTGTTGGGGGCTCCATCTGATTCGCCAGTTGCTATCACTGGCTTCATGCATTATTGTGCATGTATGGAAAATAGAGCCGCACAGAAATCATGTCAAGCACTATATTGCATAAATCTGGGTTAACCCCGGCAGCCGACATGCACCATGATTCAGATGCAAGCGCTGCCAATGGCACTGAGAAGAACCCGTTTCTGGTCGCGCTGGGCGAGCGTGTGCGTGAGTTGCGCGCCTGCCGAGGCCTGACCCGAAAGGCCGCCGCGCAGGCCGCCGGCGTATCGGAGCGGCACCTGGCAAACCTGGAATACGGCAGCGGCAACGCTTCCATCCTGGTGCTGCAGCAGATTGCGGATGCGCTGCAGTGCTCGCTGGCCGGGCTGCTGGGCGACGTCACCACTTCGTCGCCGGAATGGATCCTGTTGCGCGAACTGCTGGAGCACCGTGACGAAGCCACGCTGCGGCGCGTGCGCATTGCCGTGGGCGAGATGCTCGGCACGGGTGGCGAGAATGCCGGCCAGGCCGCGCGCAGCCCGCGCGTGGCGCTGATCGGGCTGCGCGGCGCCGGCAAGAGCACGCTGGGCGGGATGCTGGCCGAAGACCTGGACTTCCCCTTTGTCGAGCTGAGCCGCGAGATCGAGAAGTTTGCCGGCTGCAGCATCTCGGAGATCCAGGGCCTGTATGGCATGAACGCCTATCGCCGCTATGAGCGGCGCGCGCTGGAAGAAGCCATCCAGATCTACCCCGAGGCCGTGATCGCCACGCCCGGCGGCCTGGTCTCCGATCCGGCCACCTTCAACCTGCTGCTGGCCCACTGCACCACGGTCTGGCTGCAGGCGGAGCCGGAAGACCATATGGAGCGGGTGCGCGGGCAGGGCGACTTCCGTCCGATGGCGGCAAGCAAGGAGGCCATGGAGGACCTGCGCCATATCCTGGCCGGTCGCGCGGCCTTCTATTCCAAGGCGGAGTTCGCGCTGGACACCAGCGCGCAACCGCTGGAACCCACATTTACCGCGCTGCGCGAGCTGGTGCGCCAGGCCTTGCGCATGCCGTTGTGACGGCTGGGGCGCAATAACGCGGCATCGGGGCCAGCGACCGGCACCTCCTGAGAAATCTGCACAATAGTGCTTGCAGAAAATCTGAGCGATGAACTATAGTTCGTCTCACCAGATTCCTGTTCATGCACGATAGTGCAGTTTCGCAGAGGAGACACCGCCGTGACAACCGCCCCCCGCGTCGACTACCAGACCGCCCCCGCCCAATACAAACACCTGAAGCTGACGTTCGACGGCCCCGTCGCCACGCTGGCGGTGGACATCGACGAGAACGCCGGCCTGCGCCCCGGCTACAAGCTCAAGCTCAACAGCTACGACCTCGGCGTCGACATCGAACTGAACGACGCGCTCAACCGCGTCCGCTTCGAGCACCCGGAAGTGCGCACCGTGGTCGTCACCAGCGGCAAGGACAAGGTGTTCTGTTCCGGCGCCAATATCTTCATGCTGGGTGTCAGCAGCCATGCGTGGAAGGTCAACTTCTGCAAGTTCACCAACGAGACCCGCAACGGCATCGAGGATTCCTCGGCGCACAGCGGCCTGAAGTTCCTGGCCGCGGTCAATGGCGCCTGCGCCGGCGGCGGCTATGAGCTGGCGCTGGCCTGCGACGAGATCCTGCTGGTGGACGACCGCTCGTCGGCCGTGAGCCTGCCGGAAGTGCCGCTGCTGGGCGTGCTGCCCGGCACCGGCGGCCTGACCCGCGTGACCGACAAGCGCCACGTGCGCCATGACCTCGCCGACATCTTCTGCACCACCACCGAAGGCGTGCGCGGCCAGCGTGCCAAGGACTGGCGCCTGGTGGACGATATCGCCAAGCCCGCCGTGTTCGCGCAGAAGGTGCAGGAGCGCGCGCTGGCGCTGGCCGCGCAGAGCGATCGTCCGGCCGATGCGCAGGGCGTGGCGCTCGAGCCGATCGAGCGGACGATCGAAGCGGATGCGCTGCGCTATACGCATGTGACGGTCGAGATCGATCGCACCGGCCGTACCGCGACCTTCACCGTGAAGGCGCCCGTCGGTGCGCAACCGCAGAGCATCGAAGAGATCGTCGCCGCCGGCGCCGCCTGGTACCCGCTGCAACTGGCGCGCGAACTGGAAGACGCGATCCTGTCGATGCGCACCAATGAACTCGACATCGGCACCTGGCTGATCAAGACCAGCGGCGATGCCGCCGCGGTACTGGCCACCGACGCCACGCTGCTCGCGCACAAGGACCACTGGCTGGTGCGCGAGACCATCGGCCTGCTGCGCCGCACGCTGAGCCGCCTGGACGTGTCGTCGCGCAGCCTGTTCGCGCTGATCGAGCCGCAGTCCTGCTTTGCCGGCACCTTCCTGGAACTGGCGCTGGCCTGCGACCGCAGCTACCACCTGGCACTGCCGGACGACGAGGCGCGCGCACCGAAGATCACCGTGGCGGAAGTCAATTTCGGCCTGTACCCGATGGCCACCGGCCAGAGCCGCCTGGGACGCCGCTTCTACGACGAGCAGCCCGCGCTGGACGCGGTGCGCGCCAAGGCCGGCCAGCCGCTCGATGCCGATGCCGCCTATGCGCTGGGCCTGGTCACCGCCAACCCCGACGACATCGACTGGACCGACGAAGTGCGCATCGCGCTGGAAGAGCGCGTGGCGATGTCGCCCGATGCGCTCACCGGCATGGAAGCCAACCTGCGCTTCAACGGCCAGGAAAACATGTTCACCCGCATCTTCGGCCGCCTGACCGCGTGGCAGAACTGGATCTTCCAGCGTCCCAACGCGGTGGGCGACAAGGGCGCGCTCAAGGTCTACGGCAAGGGCGACAAGGCCGCCTTCGACTGGAACCGCGTCTGATCCAGCCTTACACGACAACCGAATCGTCCCCCGAAGGAGACCACCATGTCCGGCATCAACTACAGCGACAAGATCCCCAACAACGTCAACCTGAGCGAAGACCGCACCCTGCAGCGCGCGCTCGAGCAATGGCAGCCTAACTACCTGAGCTGGTGGAACGACATGGGCCCGGAAGGCTCGCACAGCCATGACATCTACCTGCGCACAGCGATCAGCGTCGATCCGCAGGGCTGGGCCCACTTCGGCCACGTCAAGATGCCGGACTACCGCTGGGGCATCTTCCTGAACCCGGCCGAGGCCAACCGCAAGATCCATTTCGGCGACCACAAGGGCGAGGATGCGTGGCAGGACGTGCCCGGCGAATACCGCGCCAACCTGCGCCGCATCATCGTGACGCAGGGCGATACCGAACCCGCGTCGGTCGAACAGCAGCGCCACCTGGGCCTGACCGCGCCCAGCATGTATGACCTGCGCAACCTGTTCCAGGTCAACGTGGAAGAGGGCCGCCACCTGTGGGCGATGGTCTACCTGCTGCACAAGTATTTTGGCCGCGACGGCCGCGAGGAGGGCGAGGCCCTGTTGGAGCGCCGCAGCGGCCAGCAGGACAATCCCCGCATCCTGCAGGCGTTCAACGAGCAGACCCCGGACTGGCTGTCGTTCTTCATGTTCACCTACTTCACCGACCGCGACGGCAAGTTCCAGCTGTGCGCGCTCGCGGAAAGCGCCTTCGATCCGCTGGCGCGCACGACGAAGTTCATGCTGACCGAGGAAGCGCACCACATGTTCGTGGGCGAGTCCGGCGTGTCGCGCGTGATCCAGCGCACCTGCCAGGTGATGAACGAACTCAAGACCGACGATCCCGCCAAGCTGCGCGCGGCCGGCGTGATCGACCTGCCGACCTTGCAGCGCTACCTGAACTTCCACTACAGCGTCACCATCGACCTGTTCGGTGCCGATGAGTCGAGCAACGCCGCCACCTTCTACAGCACCGGCCTCAAGGGCCGCTACGAAGAAGGCAAGCGCATGGACGACCACGTGCTCAAGGGCCAGACCTACCGCATCCTGCAGGCGCAGAACGGCCAGCTGACCGAGAAGGAAGTGCCGATGCTCAACGCGCTCAATGAAGTGCTGCGCGACGACTATATCAAGGACAGCATGGGCGGTGTGGAGCGTTGGAACAAGGTCATCGAGAAGGCCGGCATCCCGTTCCGCCTGAAGGTGCCGCACAAGGCCTTCCACCGCAATATCGGCGCGCTGGCGGGCGTCAAGGTATCGCCGGACGGCCGCGTGATCTCCGACGCCGAATGGCGCGACTTCCGCGACCAGTGGCTGCCCGGCGAAGGCGATCGCGCCTTTGTCGCCAGCCTGATGGGCCGCGTGGTCGAGCCGGGCAAGTTCGCCAACTGGATCGCGCCGCCGGTGATGGGCATCAACCGCCAGCCGGTGGATTTCGAGTACGTGCGGTTTAACTGAGCTTCGGGCCATCCGCCCGCTGCGGGTTTGCGCCCCTCTCCCGCATGCGGGAGAGGGGTGGGGTGAGGGCGGGAGCATCAACGAAGCGCCGGTGCTTAAACCACCCCTCACCCTCCCCTCTCCCCTGAGGGGAGAGGGGAACACCGAGGGCAGGGATACACGCCCTGGACGCACTCTGATTCTGGAGACCGCCATGGACATGGCAGAAATTCAAGTCATCAAGCAGCACCTGATCGATCCCGAGATCTGCATCCGCTGCAACACCTGCGAAGCCACCTGCCCGGTGGGCGCGATCACGCACGACTCGCGCAACTACGTGGTCGATGCCGACAAGTGCAACCTGTGCATGGCCTGCATTTCCCCGTGCCCGACCGGCTCGATCGACAACTGGCGCGCCATGCCGAAGCTGCGCGCCTACAGCATCGAAGAGCAGCTCAGCTGGGACACGCTGCCCGAAGAGCTGACGCCCGAGCAACTGGCCGACCTGGCACCCGGCGCCGAGCTGCAGACCGCCGCGCCGGAGATTCCCGCCGCGTCGCCGCTGGCCGGCTCAGGCGAAGATGCCATCAACGGCGCCCGTTACGGCGCCACGGTGCCGCCTTGGTCCGCCGCGCATGCATACACCAACCTGTATGGCGCGAAGTCCGCCAACAAGACCATCACCGCTACCGTGACCGGCAATGTGCGCGTGACCGAAGTGGGCCGCGAATACGACACGCACCACATCGTGCTGGACTTTGGCGCGACCCCGTTCCCGGTGCTGGAAGGTCAGTCGATCGGCATCGTGCCGCCCGGCACCGACGCCGGCGGCCGCCCGCACCATGCCCGTCAGTACTCGATCGCCAGCCCGCGCAACGGCGAGCGTCCGGGCTACAACAACCTGTCGCTGACCATCAAGCGCGTGCTGCAGGACCATGACGGCAACCCGGTGCGTGGCGTGGCCTCCAACTACATGTGCGACCTCCAGGTCGGCGACAAGGTCGAAGTGATCGGCCCGTTCGGCGCCAGCTTCCTGATGCCCAACCACCCGCGCTCCAACATCGTGATGATCTGCACCGGCACCGGCAGCGCACCGATGCGCGCCATGACCGAATGGCGCCGGCGCCTGCGCAAGGCCGGCAAGTTCGACGGCGGCAAGCTGATGCTGTTCTTCGGCGCGCGCACGCAGGAGGATCTGCCTTATTTCGGCCCGCTGCAGAACCTGCCCAAGGATTTCATCGACATCAACCTGGCGTTCTCGCGTACGCCGGGGCAGCCCAAGCGCTATGTGCAGGGCCTGATGCGCGAGCGCGCGGCGGACCTGGCAGCGTTGCTGGCGAGTTCCGACACCTGCTTCTATGTGTGCGGGCTAAAGAGCATGGAAGAGGGCGTGGTGCTGGCGCTGAGGGACGTAGCGCAGCAGGCGGGGTTGCAATGGGAGGCGCTGGCTGAAGGGTTGAAGCGGGAGGGGCGACTGCATCTGGAAACGTACTAGATGCAGCCGCGGGCGCGAACCGCTCAATCCGTATCCTGCTGCGCCTTGTGTTTCGATGCCATCTTGTCCTGCTGCGCCGGCGGCACGTTGTCGTAGTGGCTGAACTGGATGGTATAGCTGCCGTGGCCGCCGGTGATGCTGTTCAGCCGTGACTGGTAGTCGTTGAGCTCGGACAGCGGCACCTGGCCGGCCACCACCACGGCGTTGCCGACCGCGGTGCGCGTGCCGTGGACCTGGCCGCGCTTGGTGGAGAGGTCGCCGATGATGTCGCCCATGGCTGTGCCCGGCGCCGTCACCTCGATCTCGACGATCGGCTCCAGCACGCTGGGCCTGGCCTTGAGCACCGCGTCGATGAAGGCCTTGCGCCCGGCGGTCGCGAACGCGACTTCCTTGGAATCGACCGGATGGCTCTTGCCGTCATACACGGTTACGCGCACGTCCTGCATCGGGAAGCCCGCCAGCGGGCCGCTGTCCAGCACCTGGCGGATGCCTTTTTCCACGGCGGGAATGAACTGGCCGGGAATCGCGCCGCCTTTTACCGCATCGACAAAGTCGAAGCCCTCGCCGCGCGACAGCGGCTCCACGCGCAGCATTACTTCACCGAACTGCCCGGCGCCGCCGGTCTGCTTCTTGTGCCGGTGATGGCCCTCGGCCTTGCCGCCGATGGTTTCGCGGTAGGCGATCTTGGGCGGGCGCGTCACCACCTCCAGCTTGTATTGCTCGGTCAGCCGCTCGAGCGCGCAGCGCAGGTGGAATTCGCCCAGGCCGAACACCACGGTCTCATTGGTGCCAACCGGATGCTCGACGCGCAGGCACGGGTCTTCCGCGCTGAGCTTGTGCAGCACTTCGGCCAGGCGCTGCTCGTTGCCGCGCCGCGCCGGTTCGATCGCCAGGCCGTAGATGGGGGTTGGAAACTCCAGCGGCGTCAGGTGGATATTGCCGTCCTCGGTGGCGTCGTGCAGCACGGCATCGAAGCCCAGTTCGTCGACCTTGGCCACCGCGCAGATATCGCCCGGGCCGGCCCGTGGGATCTCCTGGGTCTCCTTGCCCTGCAGCCGCAGCAGGTGCGCCACCTTGAACGGCTGGCGCCCGTCGCCGATATAGAGCTGGCTGTCGCGCGTGACCGTGCCCTGGTGGATGCGGAACACCGCCAGCTTGCCGACATAGGGGTCGATCACCACCTTGAAGACATGGGCCAGCACGTGCTTGTCAGGCACGGGCTCGGCGCGCACGGCCTTGCGGTGTTCGCTGCCATCGCCCGTATCGCGATAGAAAAGCGGCGGATTGCCTTCAGTCGGGTTGGGCAGCAGTTGCACGAACACGTCGAGCAGTTCCGTGATGCCGGCGCCGGTGGCGGCCGAGGTAAAGCAGATCGGCACCAGGTGGCCTTCGCGCAGCGCGCGCTCAAATGGCGCATGCAGCTGCTCCGGCGTGATCGCCTCGCCTTGTTCCAGGTACAGCTCCATCAGTTCGGGATCGATCTCGATCACCTGGTCGATCAGCGCATCGTGGGCGGCGGGAACAGATAAAAAATCCGACTCGCCGGCCGGATTGAAGAAGCAGTCCACCACCTGGCTGCCGTTGCCGGCAGGGAGGTTGATCGGCAGGCATTCCTTGCCAAAGGCCTCCTGGATATCCGCAAGCAGCGCGGGCAGGTCGACCTTGTCGCCGTCGATGCCGTTGACGATGATCATCCGGCACAGCTGGCGCGCCTGCGCCCACGCCATCGCGCGGCGCGTGGTCATCTCGATGCCGGTCTGGGCATTGATGACGATGGCGGCGGTTTCCACCGCCGCCAGCGCGCTGATGGCGAGGCCGGAGAAGTCGGGGTAACCGGGGGTGTCAAGCAGGTAGATGCGGGTGTCGCGGTAGTGCAGGTGGGCGGCGGCGGTGGTGAGCGAGCGTTTGTACTTGCGCTCGAGCGGGTCGCTGTCGCAGACCGTGGAACCGCGTTCGACGCTGCCGGGCGTGTGCAGGGCACCGCCCTTGTGCAACAGCGCTTCGACCAGCGAGGTCTTGCCGCACCCCGCGTGCCCTAGCAAGGCGACGGTGCGGATGGCATCGGGACTATCGTGCATGGTGGCTCTCGTCCGGCAATGGCTGTCCGGGAATTATTGGCCAAATTCGCCGGAAGCGACATACGCGGATGCCCGACTCGGTGCATTGCCTGACGCAAGATGGCTCGCAAGTGGCGGGGGGCGGGCCGGCGCGCGGCCGGCCCCGCTTCGCGTTTCACACAGCTTGCCCGCATTGCAGCAAAGCGTGCGCTGCTGCGTTGCAGCAAGATCAGCGGCGCACGTCGTCGTGGTCGGTCGACACCGCCAGCGCCTGCCAGGCGGCCAGTTCGCTTTCCACCTTGCGGTTCTTCTCGGTGATGCGGTAGACCGTGTCCGAGCCCAGCGGCAGCCGCACCGGCGGGGTTTCGCTGTCGGCCAGGGTCAGCAGCGCTGCCGCCAGCTTGGCCGGGTCGCCGGGCTGCTGGTGGTTGGCCGAAGCCATGTGCTCGCGCATTGCCCCGACCGTATCGGCATATGCGGCGATCTCGGTGCGCACGCGCACCAGCGAGCTGGCATCGAGGAAGTCGGTGCGGAAGAAGCCCGGCTCGACCACGGTGGCGCGGATGCCCAGCGGCGACAGTTCCGCATCGAGCGCTTCGGTCAGGCCCTCCACCGCAAACTTGGTGGCGCCATAGACGCCCCAGCCGGGATACGCGGCGTAGCCACCGATCGACGAAATGTTGAGGATGCGGCCGCTGCGCTGACGGCGCATCTGCGGCAGCACCGCACGCGTCACGGTCAGCACGCCGAACACGTTGGTGGCGAACTGCTGCTCGACTTCCTGTGCGGAGGCCTCTTCGACCGCGCCGAGCAGGCCGTAGCCGGCGTTGTTGACCAGCACGTCGATGCGGCCGAAGCTGGCCACGGCGGCCTCGGCGGCGGCGATCGCCTGCGCTTCGTTGGTGACGTCCAGCGCCACGCCCAGCAGGTTGTCGTGCTCGCCCAGTGCGGCGGTGATGGTTTCCGGGCGGCGCGCGGTGGCGACGACCCGGTCGCCGCGTGCCAGCGCGGCACGGGTCAGTTCCAGGCCGAAGCCGCGCGAAGCGCCGGTGATGAACCAGACCTTGCTGGCAGCGTTGATGGCGGTGTTGGTGGTGTTGGCGGACATGGTGAATCTCCTTTCAGGGTGCTCGGTTTGACTGCGATGTCTGATGGCGGGGGCCACGGAGACCAATTTAGGCCGGCAACGCCCACAACACTAGGCGATGTAATCGCGTTTCAACGACAACCATTAGTTGTGAATGGAAGGCCGGCGCGTCGAGCCGACGAAATCGACATAGCCGAGCGCATGCGGAGCCAGTCCGCTCTTGCGCGCGGGGTGGACACGGTGAAGCTGTAGAGCACGCCCGTGCCGGGATGGCGACGGTCTCGTGCCCGTCCGCCAGTGGCGAGTCGGGCTGGCAGCGCCGGGAAGATCCACTCGCCGGTGGCGCGGTCGCGCGACGCGAGCAGTTGGGGACGGGTTCCGCGCTCCAGAGCGGATAGAGCTGGTCTGAGATCGCTGTTGGTTGGCCTTGGCGTAATGGTTGTCGTCGTCGGCTTGCGCGACAAACGATATTTCCGGCGTTTTCGGTTGAGAAGAATCAAGCGAAAGGGGAGGGAGGGCGTTTGCAGACGTGCTTTGGCGGCGGGGTGCTTGCTGCTGTCGTCGTTGCAAACAAGCGGTGGTGAAGCGGCTCAGGGCACGATCCCGACCAGGCGCGACAGCGATTGCTCCGCGCCCCGGCCCGCCTCCACCACGAAGTCGATGAAGCGCCGGACCCGCACCGGCATCTGGCTGCGATGCGGGTAGTACATGTACAAGCCGACATTGCTGCTGCTGTACCCCGGCAGGATCGCCTTCAGCCGCCCGCTCACGAGGTCGGCGTGGATCATGTAGGCGGGGAGCTGGCCGATGCCCATGCCGGCGCGCACCGCTTCGACCTCGGTTTCCACGTCATTGAAGCTCGCCACCGCAGGCACCTCCTGGTAGATCAGGTCGCCGTCCACCTGCAGCTCCCACGGCACCATGCGCCCGGTCGCGGGGCGGCGGAAGCCCGTGCACTGGTGCTGCAGCAAGTCGTCGAGGGTGGCCGGCTCACCGTGCCGAGCCAGGTAATCCGGCGCCGCGCAGATGACCAGCGGCAGGTCGCACAGCCGCCGCGCCACCAGGTTCTGGCCGGGGCTGGTGCCGACGCGGAAGCCGACGTCGATCTTGGCTTCCACAAGATCGGTGAAGAGGTCGCTCAGCACCACATCGAAGGTGATGCCGGGATATTGTTCGCGAAAGCCGCGCACCAGCGGGACCAGCACGCGGCTGCCGAGCGACGGCGGAGCGGTCAGGCGGATCAGACCGTCGTCGTCGCTCTTGCTGCTGCGGACCTGCTCTAGCGCTTCGTCAAGCTGGCGCATGCCCGGCGCGGCCAGCTCGAACAGGCGTGCGCCTTCTTCCGTCAGGCTGAGCTTGCGCGTGGTCCGGTGCAGCAGGCGCACGCCGAGATGATCCTCCAGCGTGCGCACGGCCTTGCTGGCGGCCTGCGGCGTGACGCCCGCTTCCACCGCGGCGCGGTGGAAGCTGCCGGCGCGTACCACGCCGAGGAAGAGGGTGAGGACACGGGCCTTGTCCATGACTGGCAACCAGAGGTTGGGAATGTGGCCATCATAATGCCAGCCGGTAGTACGAAAACAGCAAGGGCAGGCCAGTGCGCAGACTTTTGCTCGACCAGGTGCTCGACGCGGATCGGAAGCTCCCGCACGCGCTTTCCGGTTGCGTGGAACACGGCGTTGGTCACGGCCGGCGCCACGCCCACCAACGCGATTTCGGCTAATCCCTTGACGCCCAGTTCGTTCGTATGCGCATTCACCGGCTGGCCGTTCATGGCCTGTCCGGCGCCCGTCAGCTGCCTCGGCGATTTCATCCATTCCGACGACGCCTTGAACCCTTTGCCATGTGAACAATGTCCCACCACCCAAGGAGACAATCACATGACAAAGCATCCATTCGACCTGAGCGGCAAAGTGGCACTGGTGACCGGCGGCAACGGCGGCATCGGCCTGGGCATTGCCGAAGGGCTGGCCGCGGCCGGCGCCGATATCGCGATCTGGGGCACGAATGCCGCCAAGAACGCTGCCGCCGCCGACCGCCTGGCCCAGCATGGGCGCAAGGTGCATACCGAGCTTTGCGACGTTGGCGACGAGCAGGCGGTCGATGCTGCAATGCAGCGCACGGTGGCGGCGCTGGGGCGCATTGACGGCTGCTTTGCCAATGCCGGGGTGGGCAGCGGCAACAAGGGGCCGTTCGACCAGATGCCGACCGAGGCCTGGCGCAGGACCATGCGCGTCAACCTGGACGGTGCCTTCTTCACGCTGCGCGCCGCGGTGCGGCAGATGCTGGTGCAGGGCGAGGGCGGGGTGCTGTGCAGTACGGCCTCGGTTGCAGCGATTGAAGGCGCGCCGCGCTCCGAGCACTATGCCGCCACCAAGGGCGGCGTGATTTCGATGATGCGGGGGCTGGCGGTGGAGTACGCGCGCAAGGGCATCCGCGCGCACTCGATCCTGCCGGGCTGGATCAAGACCGAGATGACCAGCGTGGCCCAGGGCAACGATGCCTTCCAGGAAATGGTGCACAAGCGCGTGCCGATGCGCCGCTGGGGCGAGGGCAGCGACTTCGCCGGGATTGCGGTGTACCTGATGAGCCCGGCTTCCGCATACCACACGGGGGACACCTTCGTGATCGACGGTGGCTATACGCTGTTCTGAGCCGGACGTCCGGCAGGCCTAACTGGCCAGACCCGGCCGCCGCCGACCCCATAGGCGCGCTCGTCCGGTTGCGGCCGAACGGTGGCGTGGCCGGTGAAGGCGCCAAAAGCCGGCAGGATGGCGCCATGCGGGCCGAACAGGAAACAGGGCAGGCGCAGGCTGTCTGCGCCTGCGCCGCGCAGGCGGCAGGCCGGATGCAGGTGGCCTGCCAGTACATAGCCCTGTGCAGAAGCACCGGGCATATGGCATAGCGCGAAGGGGCCCGCCACGGCGGGCTCGGTCACCACGGAGATGTCGAGGGACTCAGGCGGGTCGCCGGCGCGCGCGTCATGGTTGCCGCGCACCAGCGTGCAGCAGACCTGCGGCGGCAGGCGGTGACGCCAGTCGTCCAGCGCCCGTAGCACTGCCTGCGCACGGGCGGCACGCGCATGCAGGAAGTCGCCGAGGAAGACCAGCTCATCCACTGACAGCTGCCGGGTCAGCCGTGTCAACAGCGCCAGGTTGTCGCCGGTGGTGCCGTGCGGCACCGGCTGCCCCAGTGCGCGGAACGCCGCGGCCTTGCCGAAGCGGACATCCGCCACCATCAGCATGCCTGCCGCGGGCCACCAGATCGCATGCTCGGGCAGCAGCCACAGCGTCTCGCCGGCGGCCGTCACGGCGAAAGCGCCGTTCGCTTCCAATGTGCGGGCATCCGGGTTCATAGGAGCGGTAAGGGCTTTGAAGGTTTGCGCACGCGGCGCGGCTTGCGCGGCGTGCGCCCGGACGGGCCGGCGTGGTCGGCCATGCCAAATCGGGCGGCTTCGGCCAGCGCCTCGGCCGGCATGCTTTCCGCTTCGCCTGGCTCCGGACCTGCCGCCAGTTCCAGGTCGGCCAGCATGCGGGCGATGCGGTCGGCCAGCTTCTCGGTGCTCAGCTTCTCGCGCAGGAACTCCACCACCAGCGGGAACGACAGCGGCGTGGGCCGCTTCAGGTCATGCAGGTCGAGCTTCAGCGCCGACAGGCGCTCCAGCGTATCGGCGAGCCGGTGCGCATCCAGCTCCTGCGTCAGCACCTCGCGCTCGGCCTGGCCCAGCAGCAGGTTGCGGGGGGCGTGCTTGCGGAACACCTCGTAGAACAGGCTCGACGACGCCTGCAACTGGCGCGCGCTCTTGGGTGCGCCGGGATAGCCCTGGAAGATCAGCCCGGCAATGCGCGCGATCTCGCGGAAGCGCCGCGCAGCAGGCCGTGCAGGATGCGCTGGGCCTTGCCGAAGGTGTAGGCGTGGACGATGCTGGCGCGGCCGGCCTGCGCGTTGGTTTGCCACCAGTGGAAGATCTCCGCCATCAATGCGGCCTGCGGTGGCCAGCGGTAGATCGGCAGGCCAAAGGTGCTTTCGGTGATGAAGGTACCGCACGGCACCGGCTCGAACGGGTCGCAGGTGCCGTCGGCTTCGAGCTTGTAGTCGCCGGAGGCGACCCAGACCTGCCCGCCGTACTCGATGCGCACCTTGGCCGAGCCGAGCACATGTCCTGCGGGATGCAAGCTCAGCGTGACGCCGTGGTGGCGGATGCGCTTGCCGTAGGGCTGGGTATTGAGGTCGATGCCGGGCAGGCGCGCCAGCAGCACGCCGCGGCCCGGTTCCGCGCACAGGTAATGGGCGTGGCCGAAACGGGCGTGGTCAGAGTGGGCATGGGTAATGACGGCGCGCTCGACCGGGCGCCAGGGATCGATATGGAAGTCGCCCGGCGGGCAATACAGGCCCTCCGGGCGGGCGACGATCAGGTCGCCGGCATGGGAAGGCTTGGGCGATAGCGGCCGGGGTAGGGCCAAGCGTGCCTCCTGATGCACTGCGGCCGGTGCGCGGCCGCGATGCTCCCGGGGCGGGAGACCTGGGAATCATACTGCTGCGTTGCGCTGGCTGGGGAGGCGGTGGGGTCCGGTTTGGGTGTCGGTGGGGGGCCGACAAGGATGGGAGGCGAAGGCCTGCTATCGCGTTGCCGGCGTCCTCGATGCAGCCGCCCGACCACATTCCTCAAAGCACGTCATCCTTCAAGTGATACCAGTGGTACAGCACGCGCTGCCCCATCCTCCGGAACGGCGCGAACATCTGCGATTCCACCATCTCGCGCACGTTCGGGAACGGCAGCGGCGAGCGGAAGATCGGCAGTTCCGGCAGCGCGGCAGCTTTGCCGGCAATCAACGCCGCCAGCCGCTTGCCGGCCTGCGCGGAGTACATCACGCCATTGCCGCCATAGCCCATGGCGTAGTAGATCGACTGGGCCGGATCCGGCTGGGTGATGCGCGGCATCATGTCGTGGCTGACATCGACCCAGCCCCACCATGAGTAATCGACCTGGATCCCCTGCAGCGCTGGGAATTTGCGGTACATGTCGCCGATCAGCTTGTGCTTGTACTGCTCCTGCGGCGCGTCGTTGCCGGTGATGGCGCTGCGGCTGCCGATCTGCAGGCGGCCGTCTGGCATCAGGCGGTAGTAGTGGCGCAGGATGCGGGTGTCGGTGATGACCTGCGTGGTGCGGAAGTTGCACGCGGCCAGTTCGCTGGCCGTGAGCGGGCGCGTGACGATGGAGTTCGACAGGATCGGAAACAGCCGGTTCTTGAGCTCGCGGTGCAGCGTCTGCGAGGTATAGCCGCCGGTGGCCACACCCACCGCGCGGGCGCGCACGATGCCGCCGGGGGTGCGCAGGTAGTGCACGCCGTTGCGCGTTTCCCAGCCGGTCACCGGGCTGGACGGATGCACCTTGGCGCCCAGCTCGCGCGCGCGGCGCAGGTAGCCGAAGGCGAGCTTGCCGGCGTGGATGCCGATGCCTTCGGGCTCATGCATGGCGCCGGCGGCTTCCTTGTCGTCGACATACTCGCGCCGCACGGTGTCGGCGTCCATGATCCGTGCGTCGTACTTGAAGACTTCGCGCAGGAGCTTGGCCTCCTTCTCCAGCGCCGGCATCACCTTGGCGCGGTGCGCGATATACAGGTGGCCGCCCGGCTGCGGGTCACAGTTGATGTCCTTGATCAGGCCCTTGAAGGTCTCCATGCCGTCGCAGACTTCCTCATGCAGGCGCAGCGCGGTATCCAGGCCGTAGCGCTGGATCCACTGCGAGCGCTTGAGCCGCCCGGACGCGCATTGCGCCTGGCCGCCGTTGCGCGTGCTGCAGCCCCAGCTGACGCGGTTGGCTTCGAGCACGGTGGCCTTGATGCCGTATTCCTGTGCCAGGAAGATGGCGCAGGTCAGGCCAGTGAAGCCCGAGCCGATGATCGCCACATCCACGTCGATGTCGTGCGTGATCGGGCCGTCGTCGGCGGGCGGCTCGCCCGCGGTGCCGATCCAGTAGGTGGGCGCGTACTCGCGGCCGTGGCCGGGGTTGGGGGTGTGCAGCGGGTCGTAGGCGGGGTCGTACGGGCG
>NZ_JBYSZI010000055.1:26710-47256 GCF_058787075.1 Cupriavidus sp. FW305-46 | reverse complement strand
CGGTGGCGGTGGCGGGTGCGCTGTCGGCGGCAGGTGCCGTGGCCTGTGCCAGCGCGGCGGGCGCGACGAAGGCGGTGGCCATGGTGGCGGTGAGGGAAGCGGCAAGGGCCGCCAGCGGGGTCAGGCGCGGTGCGCTGGTTGGTACGGTGTAACGATTCTTCGACATGGCGCGCGGAGCGAGGCAATGGCAATCGGCCCGGCTGGCACGGCAGCTGCCCGGCACCGCGCCGGCCACCCGCGATGGGCGTGGCCGCGCAGCCGCAATGGGCAGGCGTTCAGCTCGGAATTGGTCAGGCCGGGTGCGCGGCGAGGGCCGCTTCCCGGATCAGGCGAGGGCGATGGCCGGCGCCGGCGGCGCGCGCGATTGGAAGGGGTGGGTGGCGGGCAGGTCGGGCCAGCGCCAGGCCAGGTTGGCCGGCTTGACCGGCTTGCCAAAGGCAAGCTGCGGCAGCGGCAGCTTGCCGCACAGGGTGTCGGCAACCGTGGCGCCATCGAACAGCACGCACGAGTGGCCGCTGAATTTCTGCGCCAGCGGGTGCGGCTCGGGGTCGTTGGCCGAGGCGGCGTCGGCCGTTGTCACGGAGGCCGACGGCGCAAGCAGGCCGCCATGCACGATGCGGTGGGTCAGCCCGGCGTGCTGCGCCAGCAGCAGGCATAGCGCCAGCCACAGCGCGGACCAGAGGCCCGGGCCATGCGCGCGCAGGCGGGCGAACCAGTCAGTGCGCATGCGGATGGCCGGCGTGGTTGCCGTGGTGGTGGTCGGGATCGCCGCAGCCGCAATCATCGCCATGGCCATCGCCATGGTCATGATCGTGGTCGTCGTCGAAGTCGTCGACCCAGGCGGGGAAGGGATCCGCATAGCCCGCCCAGGCTTCCGCGCCCGCGGCCATCTCGGCATCGGTCAGCAGGCAGGCGTCGAGCCGGGCCTGCAGCGCCGCATGGTCCAGGTCCAGGCCGGTCAGCACCAGTTCCTGGCGGCGGTCGCCGAAGGCTGCCGGGGCACCATCGACCTGCATGTCGGCTTCGACTTCGGCGCGTTCGGCGCTGTCGGCCGGCCATTCCGCCGGATCCAGCGCGGCCCACCAGGCGCCGGCGCCGCCATGGCGGCAGACGCCGCCGGACTGGTTCCAGTCGCCCGCCGTATCCATGCGGCTGGCCAGCCAGAACAGGCCCCTGGAGCGCAGCACGCTGCCGTGCTCGCGCAGCCATTCGGTATGGATCAGGTCGGCGAAGCGCTGCGGGTGGAACGGGCGGCGGCGGCGGTAGACCAGCGTGGAGACGCCGCTGGCGTCGGCAGCCGGCAACTCGCCGCGCAGCGCGGCGAGCCAGCCCGGTGCGTCCGCGGCGGCTTCAAAGTCGAAGCGGCCGGTGCCTTGCACGCGCTCGGGCGCGACCTTGCCGAAGCTGGCTTCGACGATGTCGGCACGCGGGTTCAGCGCCTGCAGCACGGCGTGCAGCCGCGCCAGTTCAGCCGCGCTGGCGAGGTCGGCCTTGTTCAGCACGATCACGTCGCAGCATTCGACCTGCGCCACCAGCACTTCAGCCACGGTCCGGTCATCGTCCGTGGCCTGCGCCAGCCCGCGGTCGGCCAGGAACTCGGCCTCGTTGAGGTCGCGCAGGAAGGTGGCGGCATCGATCACCGTCACCAGCGTGTCGGGTTGCACCGCCGCGTCGGGCCCGGCGCCATGCTCGGCCTCGAACAGGAAGCCTTCGGCAATCGCGAGCGGCTCGTCCAGGCCGTCGGCTTCGATCAGCAGCGCGTCAAAGCGGCGCTCGGCGGCAAGCCGGGCGGCTTCGCCGAGCAGGGCGTCGCCCGCGGGCAGCACCGTGGCCTCGCAACCGGGCGGCAGCGGCGCCGGCGCCTGCCCATGCTGCGGCCCGCAGACCAGCACGGCCAGGCGCCGGCCCGCGCTGTGCGCAAGCAGGTGGTTCAGCAGCGTGGTCTTGCCGGCGCCGGGGAAGCCGGACAGCACGGTGACGGGCAGGCGATCAGCCATGGCAGGAGAGGTGGAAGTGACGAGGGACTACGCAGCCCAGGCGAGGGGCGCGTTGTTGCAACAAGGTTGCGAATTTACCAGAAAGGCCGGGGCGGCAACAGCCGGATGATTCTCAATGGTAGGCCGTGGCGACGGCACGACAAGGCGGACGCGGCCCGCCAAAGCAAACGGCCCGGGTAACCGGGCCGTCACGTTACGCCTGCCGCACCGGCCGTGCCGGCGCGTGGCGTATCAGTCGCCGAACAGCTTCTGGCGCAGTTCGCGGCGTTGCTGCGCTTCCAGCGACAGCGTGGCGGTGGGACGGGCCAGCAGGCGCGGCACGCCGATCGGCTCGCCGGTTTCCTCGCACCAGCCATAGTCGCCGGACTCGATGCGTTGCAGCGACTGCTCCACCTTCTTCAGCAGCTTGCGCTCGCGGTCGCGCGTGCGCAGTTCCAGCGCATGCTCTTCCTCGATGGTGGCACGGTCGGCCGGATCCGGCACGATGACCGTTTCGCGCAGGTGTTCCGTGGTCTGGTCAGCGTTCTTCAGGATTTCGTCGCGCAGCTGCTCAAGACGGTGCTTGAAGAAGGCGAGCTGCGCTTCGTTCATGTAATCCTTGTCGCTCATCTTCAGGATTTCAGCTTCAGTCAGAAGTTTGTTGCTGCTCATGGTTGCTGCTGATTCTCTTGTTGATGCGGCCGGCGGCGTCTGGGTCCGCTCGGGTGCGCTGTCCGCGCGCTTGCGCGCCACGGCTGTTTCACTCTGGCTGGCTGCAGTCTTGCTGCTTCGCGGGCCTCCCTTCGTTGCGCCCGCTTCGGCGTTCGCCGTACTGCCGCGGGGAGCGGGCGCGGCCTTCACAGGCTGCGCCTTGAGCGTCTCTGCCGCTGCAGTACCAGTCTTGCTGCGGCTTTCTTTGGTCTTCGTTGCGGCTGTCATGGGGACACCTCTCTCTCGCGTCAGTCAGTGACGGCGCGCGTCGGGGCACCCCAGGCGGAAAAAGGCGGTCTCCGCACGAAGCACTGCGACCGCACCTGCCGGCGGCCTGCCTCATGCTGACGACAACCGCCGCCCTGCAAGTCCACCAGATCCGATGGACCAAATGCCGGCAGCGGGAAAAAGGTGCGCCACCGGTATCAAATCCGGCCTATTGTACTTGAACAAATTTTTCCGAGATACGGGGAAAACCGGCTGGCGCTTCGGTATTTCCCCGGTACCCCGAACGGGGGGCGGCCGCGGAGCGGGGTTCGAGGGGGCGTCGCCGATGGGGCGACTGGTGCACTCAGGCCAGGCAGTTCTCCAGGCCCTTGAGGATGGCGTCGCGGGGCAGGTCCACGCCGATGAACACCATGCGCGTGCCCGGGGTCTCTTCCTCCCACTTGGCGCCGATGTCGCTGCCCATCAGCTGGTGGACCCCCTGGAACACCACCTTGCGGTCCACACCGTCCATATATAGTACGCCCTTGTAGCGCAGCAGTTTTTCCCCGTATACGGCCAGGATGCCGGACAGGAATTCCTCCAGCTTGCCGTAGTGGAAGGGCTTGTCGCTGCGGAAGACGAACGACGCAATGCGGTCGGTATGGTGGTGGTGATGGTGGTGGTCGTGCGCGTGGCCATGGCCGTGCGCATGGTCGTTCCCGTGGTCATGGCCGCAGTCGTCGCCGCAATGCTCGCCATGCTCATGGTCATGATCGTGGTCATGGTCGTCGGCGCGCAGGAATTCCGGGTCGATCTCCAGCTTGGCGTTCAGGTTGAAGCCGCGCAGGTCGAAGATGGTGTCGATCGGCGCCTCGCCGAAGTTGACCAGGCGGATCGGCGCGCGCGGGTTCATGTGCAGCAGGCGGTGGCGCAGTTCGGCCACGTCGGCTTCGGTCACCAGGTCGGACTTGGTGATGAAGATGGCGTCGGCAAAGCCAACCTGGCGCTGCGCCTCTTCCTGCTTGTCCAGCTGCAGGTGGGCATGCTTGGCGTCGACCAGCGTGATCACCGCGTCGAGCAGGTAGCGCGAGGCGATTTCCTCGTCCATGAAGAAGGTCTGCGCCACCGGGCCCGGGTTGGCCACGCCCGTGGTCTCGATCACCACGCGGTCGAAGTCGATCTCGCCGGCGTCGCGGCGCGTCAGCAGCGTCGACAGCGCCTGCACCAGGTCGCCGCGGATGGTGCAGCAGATGCAGCCGTTGCTCATCTGCACGATCTGCTCGCGGCCGTCCTGCACCAGGATCTCGTTGTCGATGTTCTCTTCGCCGAACTCGTTCTCGATCACGGCGATCTTCATGCCGTGCTGCTCGTTCAGGATGCGCTTGAGCAGGGTGGTCTTGCCGCTGCCGAGAAAGCCGGTCAGGATCGTGACCGGGGTCAGTTTGGACATTGTTGTTCTCCGGGTATGAGAGATTGCCGTTCAGTGCGAAGCGCCGCCTGGCGAGGCGGGCGCACGCTTGCCGCACTCGGCGCAGACGCCGTTCACGGTCAGTTCGACATGTTCGATGGCAAAGCCGCTGGGCACGCGCGGCGCGGCCGGCTGCACCGGTGCGCTGGCATCGTCCAGGCAGAAGGTGCGGTCGCAGCGGGTGCAGTGGAAATGGCTGTGCTGGCGGTGCTCCTGCGCGCGCGCGGCCTCGTGTTCGACCAGGCTGAAGCGGAACACGCGGTCGTTGCCGGCACGCTTCTGCGCCACGCCCTGTTCCACCAGCCAGTCCAGCACGCGGTAGACGGTGACGCGGTCTATGGTCTCGCCCGGTTCGGGCAGGCGGTCGATCACGGCCTGGTGCGTCAGCGCCTCTTCGCTGCCGATCAGGCAGGCCAGGATGCACAGCCGCGGCTGGGTCACGCGCGCGCCCAGTTGGCGCAGGCGCTCGTGGGCGGCTTCCAGGGACTCAGGGGTGGGGATCGCCGGTTCCGGCACAGCGGCCGGCCGGTCCGGACTGGGACGGGTCATGGGCGGATTTAACCATAGGCCCCCGGTTGATGCAATTCAGTTGCGTCAGCGGGCCGAATGGCGAAGCCGGCGCAGCCACGCCGATGAGGCGGTTTGCGCCTATGATCGGCACAGGACGACCCTTAGAAGCGGAGACGACCCATGCTGAATGACGCCAGCGCGCTGCTGTTCCCGAACTTCGAACCCTTCCGGCAGCGTGTCGGCGAGGTCGAGATCGCCGGCGTGCGCGGCGGTTCGGGACCGCCGCTGCTGCTGTTGCACGGGCACCCGCAGAGCCACCTGATCTGGCACCGGGTGGCGCCGGCGCTGGCCGATCACTTCACGGTGATCGCCACCGACCTGCGCGGCTACGGCAGCAGCTCGGCCCCGCCCGGCAATGCCGGCCACGAGCACTACAGCAAGCGCACCATGGCGCAGGACCAGGTGTCGCTGATGACGGCATTCGGTTTCGAGCGCTTTGCGCTGTGCGGCCACGACCGCGGTGCCCGCGTCGCGCACCGGCTGTGCATGGACCATCCGGACGCGGTCAGCCGCGCCATGCTGCTGGACATCGCGCCCACGCTGGCGATGTACGAGCGCACCAGCATGGCCTTTGCCGCCGCCTACTGGCACTGGTTCTTCCTGATCCAGCCGGCGCCGTTCCCCGAGACGCTGATCAACGCCGAGCCCGATTTCTACATCGAGAAGCTGATGGGCCTGCGCCACGCGGGCCTGACGCCCTTCGCCCCCGATGCCATGGCTGCCTACACCGCGGCGATGCGCGACCCGGCGCGCGTGCATGCCATGTGCGAGGACTACCGCGCCGCCGCCACCATCGACCTGGAGCACGACCGTGCCGACCGCGAGGCCGGGCGCCGGCTGGCGCTGCCGCTGCGCGTGCTGTGGGGCGAGCACGGCGTGGTGGCGCGCTGCTTCGAGCCGCTGGCGCTGTGGCAGGAGGTGGCCACCGACATCAGCGGCCAGGCGCTGCCGTGCGGGCACTACATCCCGGAAGAGGCCGCCGAACCGCTGCTTGAGGAAATGCTCGGTTTCTTCCGTTAGGCCGCACCGGGTGTCACAAACACATGCCTTTGCATCCGATCTCTGCCATATCTTTCCCATTTCCCGCCATATGCGGCTGATTGCAGGCGGGTTAGCCCCTATACCTGCATATTGTCTGTAGTTGCTAACATCAAGGCCCGCCCTTGCCGTTTACGGCAGGGCAGCCGAGCCAGCCGGCATGGTCCAAGAGCGCGGCCACAGCGACCGCGCCAGATGCGCCCCGCACAAGCAGGGGCCGGGCCGGCGGCAACGCATTGCAAGACGGGTATTGAAGGGAACCAGGAGAAGAGAGCATGAAACGAGTGGTAAAGATGGTCGCGGGCGCGCTGGCAGTCAGTGCGCTGGGTGTGGCGACGGGCGCGTACGCGCAGGAATTCCCGGGCGGCAAGCCGGTGTCGGCGGTGGTGCCGTTCTCTGCGGGCGGCCCGACCGACAAGGTCTCGCGCGAACTGACCGCGATCATGTCCAAGCACCTGGGCACGACCATCGTGATCGAAAACCTGGGCGGCGCCGGCGGCACCATCGGCGCCAAGAAGGTGGCCCAGGCCAAGAACGACGGCCACACCCTGCTGATCCACCATATCGGCATGGCCACGGCCCCGGCGCTGTACCGCAACCTGGGCTTCGATCCGCTCAAGGACTTCGAGATGATTGGCGAAATCGCCGACGTGCCGATGATCCTGGTCGGCAACAAGCAGCTGCCGCCGAACACCTTCAAGGACCTGCTGCCGTACATCAAGGCCAACGCCGGCAAGCTGTCGCTGGCCAATGCCGGCATCGGCTCGGCCTCGCACCTGTGCGGCCTGCTGTTCCAGAGCGCGATCCAGACCGAGCTGACCACCGTGCCGTACAAGGGCGCTGCGCCGGCACTGACCGATATCCTGGGCGGCCAGGTCAACCTGCTGTGCGACCAGACCACCAATCTTGCCGGCCATCTCAAGGCCCACTCGGTCAAGCCGTACGCGGCCATGCAGGCACGCCGCGTGGAAGCGTTCAAGGATGTCCCGACCGCGGCCGAGCAGGGCATGCCGGGCGTGGAAGTGAAGGTCTGGCACGCCATGTACGCGCCCAAGGGCACGCCCAAGCCGGTGATCGACAAGCTGTCGGCGGCGCTGCAGAAGGCCGTGGCCGACCCGGCTTTCCGCGCCAAGATGGCCGAGCTGGGCGCCGAAGCGGTGTCGGCGCAGCGCGCCACGCCGGATTCTCTGCGCAACTACCTGAGCGCCGAAATCAACAAGTGGACGCCGGTGATCAGGAAGGCCGGCGTATACGCCGACTGATCAGGCGGTGTGATACATAAGGCGCGCGGGCCCTGGCCCGCGCGTGCCGGACAAGGGCCATGCGGCAACGCATGGCCCTTCTTGTTTTCTGGCGGGGCGTCCGGCAGCCTGCCGGCAGGCATCCTATATTGGGTCAGACCGGGCGGCGCTTCCCGAAGCACGCCACAGGCCTTGAAACCGGCCGGGGGCGTCGCCAACTACGGTCCTGACATATTCACGGAAGCCACCATGGAACAGTATCACGGCACTACCATCGTCAGCGTCCGCCGCGGCAATCAGGTCGCACTCGGCGGTGATGGTCAGGTCACGCTCGGCAATATCGTGATGAAGGGCACCGCGCGCAAGGTGCGCCGCATCTACAACGGCAAGGTCCTGGTCGGGTTTGCCGGCAGCACCGCCGACGCCTTCTCGCTGCTGGACCGCTTCGAGGCCAAGCTGGAAAAGTACCAGGGCAACCTGACCCGTGCCGCGGTCGACCTGGCCAAGGACTGGCGTTCGGACCGCGCCCTGCGCCGGCTGGAAGCCATGCTGATCACCGCCGACCGCGACACCACGCTGGTCATCACCGGCAACGGCGACGTGCTCGACCCCGAGGGCGGCATCGCCGCGATCGGCTCGGGCGGCGCGTACGCGCAGTCTGCCGCCAAGGCGCTGGTCGAGAACACCGAAATGGCCCCCAAGGACGTGGTCGAGAAGGCGCTGACCATTGCCGGCGAGCTCTGCATCTACACCAACACCAACTTCGTCATCGAGACGCTGGAATAAGCGCAGGCCGGCCACCGCGCAGGCCGGCGCGCCCCCACTGAACGGATACCATGTCGCACACCATGACCCCGTCGGAAATCGTTTCCGAACTCGACAAGCACATCATCGGCCAGAACAAGGCCAAGAAGGCCGTGGCGGTGGCGCTGCGCAACCGCTGGCGCCGCCAGCAGGTGGCCGAGCCCCTGCGCCAGGAAATCACTCCCAAGAACATCCTGATGATCGGCCCGACCGGGGTCGGCAAGACCGAGATCGCGCGCCGCCTGGCCAAGCTGGCCGACGCGCCCTTCATCAAGATCGAGGCCACCAAGTTCACCGAGGTGGGCTATGTCGGCCGCGATGTCGACACCATCGTGCGCGACCTGGCCGAGATGGCGATCAAGCAGACGCGCGAGTCCGAGATGAAGAAGGTGCGCACCAAGGCCGAGGACGCGGCCGAGGACCGCCTGCTCGACGTGCTGCTGCCGCCGGCGCGCGATATCGGCTTCGCGCAGCCGGAAGAGAAGGATTCCAACACGCGCCAGGTGTTCCGCAAGAAGCTGCGCGAAGGCTCGCTCGACGACAAGGAAATCGAGCTAGAACTCTCCGCCGGCATGCCGAGCATGGACATCATGGGCCCGCCGGGCATGGAAGACATGACCGAGCAGATCCGCACCATGTTTGCCGGGCTGGGCCAGGGCAAGAAGGCGCGCCGCAAGATGAAGGTCAAGGAAGCCTTCAAGCTGCTGATCGACGAAGAGGCCGCCAAGCTCGTCAATGACGAGGAGCTCAAGCACAAGGCCATTGCCAATGTCGAGCAAAACGGCATCGTGTTCCTGGACGAGATCGACAAGATCGCCAGCCGCAGCGATGTCGGCGGCGGCGAGGTGTCGCGCCAGGGCGTGCAGCGCGACCTGCTGCCGCTGGTGGAAGGCACCACGGTGAACACCAAGTACGGCATGATCAAGACGGACCACATCCTGTTCATTGCTTCGGGCGCGTTCCATCTGTCCAAGCCGAGCGACCTGATTCCCGAGCTGCAGGGCCGCTTCCCGATCCGGGTCGAGCTGGAGTCGCTGTCCGTGCAGGACTTCGAGGCGATCCTGACGCAGACCGATGCCAGCCTGACCAAGCAGTACCAGGCGCTGCTGAACACCGAAGAGGTCAACCTGGTGTTCGCGCCGGACGGTATCCGCCGGCTGGCCGAGATCGCCTTCTCGGTCAACGAGAAGGTCGAGAACATCGGCGCGCGGCGCCTGTACACGGTGATGGAGCGGCTGCTGGAGGACCTGTCTTTCCACGCCACCAGGTCGTCGGGCGAGACTGTGACGATCGATGCGGCATATGTTGACGAGCGGCTTGGGGATCTGGCCGGGAACGAGGATCTGTCGCGTTACGTCCTGTAAAGGGGCCGGGATACGATGCAAGGCGCACCATGGTGCGCCTTTTTTGTGGGTATTCGGGAGCTCGTGATTTTTGGATGGGTGCCAAGCGCGACACCCAACCGTAGTGGCACCAAGCCCAAAGCCACCGTGCGCGAAGGCCTCACATGCCCATCCCCGCACGGGACGTATTTCATGTCCATGCGTTTCCACCTGCCACACCGGTAACCATCGTAAGCATTGGTAAGCCCGCTGGCGCGCCCCTGCCGGCCGATGCGACCCTTGCGCACCTTGACGGTCGATTGACCGGTGCGGGAGCCACCGCATCCCCATCAACTCACTGGCAGGAGAAATCAGATGGTCAACTACAAGACCCGGCGCGTAGTGCTCGCCACGGGCGGACTGCTGGCCGCACTGGCAGCGGCAACCGCGTTCCTGTGTGTGCGTCCGGCCATTCCGGCTGCCGAAGCCGCGCAATCGGGCACGGTCGGTGCGGCCGCTGCCGCGGCGGCGGCGCTGGCGCTGGACTCGGGCGCGCTGTTCACGCTGGCAGACCGCCATGCCGGCGACGCCATGCGCATCGCACAAGGCAGCACGCCACAGGACAGCGCCGAGGGCCTGGACTGGGACTATGTCCAGCTGCGGCTGTAACCTGGACGGCGCTTGCCATTGGGCATGTGAAAGGCCGCGCACAGGCGCGGCCTTTTCGCTTATCGCCGCGGCAATTACCGCGACACCGGCCGCTTGCCCAGCTTGCGCTGCAAGGTGCGCCGGTGCATGTTCAGCGCCCGTGCCGTGGCGGAGATATTGCCGTCATGCTCGGCCAGCACGCGCTGGATATGCTCCCATTCCAGCCGCGCCACCGACAGCGGCACCGGCTCTTCCAGCGCGGCCTGCGCCGCATCTTCGGACACGCCCGCCATCAGCGCGGTCAGGATCGAATCGACATTGGCCGGCTTGGCCAGGTATTCGTCCGCGCCTTGCTTGACCGCCGCCACCGCGGTGGCGATGCTGGCGTAGCCGGTCAGGATCAGGATGCGTGCGTCCGGCAACGCCTGGCGCAGCGGCGACACCAGCTGCAGCCCCGATTCGGCGGGCACGGTGCTGCCGGCGTCCGGCGGCGGCTCCAGGTGCAGGTCCAGCGTGACATAGGCAAACTCGATGCGTGATGCCAGCGCCAGTGCGGTGCGGCCGTCGTGCGCCACCTGCACGGCATAGCCGCGTCGCGTGAGCGCGCGGGCCAGGGTGCCGGCAAAGACTTCGTCGTCGTCGATGACCAGGAAGGGCGTGCCAGCCGGTGCGGTGGCTTCGGGTACCGGGGTGAGGGTGTCGGTCATGGGGTTCGTGGTGCCGTGGCGGCGGCGGATGCGGAAAGGGTGGACAGCGCGGGCAGGCGCAACTCGGCAACGGTGCCGCCGCCGGCGCGGTCATGCCAGGCCAGCTCGCCGCCCATCTGCCGGGCGGCGCTTTGCGCCAGGTACAGGCCGATGCCCTGGCCGCCGTGCTGGCTGGCCACCGGGGTTTCGCCCAGTTGGCCGCGCAGCATCTCGGGAATGCCGTCGCCGTGGTCGGCGATGCGGAACGACAGCCACGGCGCGGTATTGCCGGGCGCCATGGCGATCTGCAGCTGCAGCGGCTCCTGGCCGCGGCCGGCGGCTTGCTGGCTGCGCGCGGCGTTATCCAGCAGGATGGTCAGGATCTGGCCCACGCGCGCGGTTTCCACCGCCTGCGCGCCGGCGCCCGGCGTGGCGCTGGCCTGCAGGCTGGCGTTGGGGTGGCGCAGCTGCCAGCGCTCGGCAAAGGCCGGCAGCCAGCCGTCGATGCGCTGCGGCGCCAGCGTGGCCGGGTCTTCGCGCAGGCGCGCGAGCGTGGTGCGGCACAGCGCCAGCTGCTGCTCCATGGTCTGCAGGTCGGGCAGGTAGCTGTTGATTGCGGAGGTGCCGCGGCCCGCGTCGGAGGCATCGGCACGCAGCTCGCCGGCGATGACCGCCAGCGTGGCCAGCGGCGTGCCGATCTCATGCGCGACCGCGGCGGCCTGGCCGTTCAGGTCTTCCACGCGCGCCTCGCGCAGCAGCTGCTCGCGTGCCAGGTTCAGCTGCGCCTCGCGCTGGCGCAGCACGCCGGACAGGCGCGCCACGAACAGCGCGATCATCACCGCGCTGGCGACGAAGTTCAGCCACATGCCGGCCAGGTGGTAGTTCACCGCGTTGTCCGGGTTGTGCAGGTCCAGCGGCACATATTCGAACAGCAGCAGCGTGTAGCAGGCGAGCGCGTACAGCGCCAGCGCGATCACCTGGCGCCACGGCAGGATGGCGGCGGCAATGGCCAGCCCCGGCAGGTAGAACGAGACAAAGGGGTTGGTCGCGCCGCCGGTATAGAACAGGATGGCCGACAGCGCGGTCAGGTCCACCAGCAGCTGGCCCATCAGCTCGGCCTCGCCGGGGGCGCTGTTGCGCCGCGTGTGCTGGCGCAGGCGCAGGCCGGTCAGCAGGTTGAACAGCGCCTGCAGGCCGAACACCACCAGCAGCGGCCCGTAGGGCAGGCGGATGCCGGCGATGGGCTCGCAGCTCAGCACGGTCAGCGCCTGTCCCGCCAGCAATGCCCAGCGCAGCCAGAACAGCCGGCGCAGCGTCACCTGGCCATGGCGGGCGGAGGTGCCCGCCGGCAGTGGCGACAGGAAGGGGAGGTCGGGCAAGCGGGTCACGGCTGCGGCGGTGGTCATGGCGCGAGTGTATCAATGCGGCCGCGGGGCACCGGTGCGTGCGACACCTTGCCGCATTGGCGCCGCGCCGGTCGGGCTGCCAGACTAGCCGGCTGTGCGCCGCATGGCGGGGTTGCCTGGGGCATGCACGGGCGGGCATCGCCATGGTCTAATGTTTGCTTTCAGGAGAGCCTTTCATGCAAGCCAAATTCCGCTCGGCCACCCTGGCCGCATCGGTCGCCCTCGCCGCCGCGCTGGCGTCCGGCGCCGCGCTGGCCCAGGTCGATGTCAGCAACGCCTGGGTGCGCGGCACGGTGCCGACCCAGACTGCCTCCGGCGCCTTCATGGTGCTGCACGCGCACGACAACGCGAAGCTGGTCGGCGTGTCGTCGCCGGTGGCCGCGGCCGAGCTGCACGAGATGAAGATGGAAGGCAACGTGATGCGCATGCGCCAGGTCAAGTCGCTGGACCTGCCAATGATGAAGGACGTCGAGCTGAAGCCGGGCGGCTACCACGTGATGCTGATGGACCTGAAGTCGCAGCTCAAGAAGGGCGACACCGTGCCCATCACGCTGAAGATCGAGCAGGGCGGCAAGGTGATCGAGCAGAAGGTCACGGCCGAAGTGCGCGACATGGTGCCCGCTGCCGCCGGCGCGAGCGGCGGCCACGGCGAACACAAGCACTGAGCGCCTGACGGGGCCCGGCCTCGTCCATCCACCCATCCCGCCATCATGGCCAACAAGCAGCACGGCACCCGGCAGAAGCTGGTCTTTCGCGGGGACACGCGCCCCGCCAGGCCACCTGCTGTTCCCGCGCAGCGCCGTGATGCCCAGCCCCCGGCGCCAGCCAAGCCGGGGGGGCGCCGTCAGCCGCGCAAGCTGATCGGCTCTTCCGATTCCTGACTGGCCGCCGCGGCCAGCACGCGCTCGCGCAGCCAGGCGTGGGCGGGATCGGCTTCGGTGCGCTCGTGCCAGATCATGCTGAAGGTGAAGTCGTCGAGCGCAAACGGCGGCGCGAACACGGCGTAGCGCGGGTCCTCTTCCAGCGCGGCCAGGCTGCGCCGCGCCGTGGTCAGCACCAGGTTGGTCCCGGCGATCAGCGCCGGCGCCACGCTCCAGTGCGGCACCACGCAGGCGATCTTGCGCCGTCCGCCCAGCTTGGCCACCGCGGTGTCGATCGCGTCCATGCGTTCGCTGTGCGTGGCCACCAGCACGTGCGAGCGCGCCAGGTAGGCCACCTGGTCGAGCCGGCCGGTGTCGCGCACGGTGGCGGCATCCACCGCGCAGGCATAGCTCTCGCAGAACAGCTCCGCGGATTTCACGCCTTCGGGCTGGTGGGTGAACACGCCCAGCGCCATGTCGATCTCGCCATCGGCGACCTGGGCGGTCATGCCTTCGCGGCTGGCCTGCGACACCACCAGGTCGATATTGGGCGCGGCCTTGCGCACCGCGCGCAGCAGCCGCGGCAGCACCACCAGCGCGCCGTAGTCGGACATGGCCAGGCGGAAGCTGCGCCGCGCGGTGGCTGGCTGGAAGCCGCTCGGCCCCAGCAGGATGCGCACCTGCGCCAGCGCCTCGGCCAGCGGGCCGGACAGCTCATGGGCGCGCGCGCTCAGCACCAGTCCGCCCTTGCCGCGCACCAGGATGGGATCGTCGAGCAGCTGCCGCAGGCGCCCGAGCGCGTGGCTGACCGCCGGCTGGCTCAGGTGCAGCCGCAGCGCGGCGCGGGAGATATGGCGCTCGGCCAGCAGTGCTTCGAGCACCACCAGCAGGTTGAGGTCGATTCCGCGTAGGCTATTCATTCGGCGAATAATAAACGTACGAAAGCAGAATTGGAAATTCGCATTGCGATATTTCAAACTGCTGGCATCGCATCTTGCCCTATGGAGCGCTTCATGTCAGGCACCCAGTTGCCGTTTTCCCTCCCGGTTTCACTCTGGCTGCCGCTTGGCACGGCCGTGCTGGCCGGCGCGGCGATCCCCTTCCAGGCCGGCGCCAACGCCACCCTCGGGCGCACGCTCGGGCATCCGCTGTCGGCCACGCTGGTGTCGCTGCTGGTCAGCCTGGCGGCGCTGTTGCCCGTGCTGTGGCTGATGCGCGTGCCGCTGCCGGCGCCAGCGGCACTGGCGCGTGCGCCTGGCTGGCTCTGGATCGGCGGGGTGCTGGGGGTGTTCTATATTTCGGCCGCGCTGATGATGGCGCCGAAGCTGGGCGCCGCGGGTTTTATCGCCGCGGTGGTGGCGGGCCAGGTGCTGGCGGCGCTGCTGGTGGACCAGTTCGGGCTGGCCGGCTTTGCGGTGCGCGCGCTCACGCCGGCGCGGCTGGCGGGCGCGGCGCTGATCGTGGCGGGGATGCTGGTGATGCAGTGGGGCAGCGCCGCAGGGCCCGGGCCGGCGCCTCAGCCAGCGGCGGAATCTGGTTCCTGAGCCGCTTGCCGGCGCGCTGCCAGGCAGGCCGGACACAGGCAGTGCTGGCCCGGCACGATGCGCCGCGCCGGCAGCAGCGGCTGGCTGGCGCACCAGCACTCGGGCAGCCCCGCCACGTAGCCGCAGACAAAGCCCGCGCCGCAGCGGCTGCAATGTTCGACCGGGCGCAGCTGGCCGGTCAGCACGGTCGAGGCGTCGCTCATGGCAGGTCTCCCGGCGCTGGCGGGAAATCGGGGATCCGGGCTGGCAAGAGGCGGCTGGCGGCGGGCATGATGGTCAAGATGGGGAACGCTGTGCCGCGGCGCAGGCCAAACGGCTGAGTGGTGGCGGCACGTTGTTGCGTGGACGGAACGCGTTGGTGCCCCGTGGGGCGCTTGCAGGCGGTTCGCGGGACCACGTTCGGCCGGTTGACTCGCGCCCCGCGCGGTTTCTTGTAAAATCGGCGCCTGCCATGGCCGGATGGCGCACTTTCGGGCGATCCCCGTTGGTTATCCCTGGCTACGTGGCCGATTAGCCATCATACCTGTTGATTCTCACGGATGTCCCCCATGAACGCCGACAACCCCGGGCCTGCCGCAACCACGGTGGCCGCCATTGCTCCCGCGCTGAAAGCCGAGATCCTCGCCGAGGCCCTGCCGTATATCCGCAAGTTCCACGGCAAGACCATCGTGGTCAAGTACGGCGGCAATGCCATGACCGAAGAGAAGCTCAAGCATGGCTTCGCGCGCGACGTGATCCTGCTCAAGCTGGTCGGCATGAACCCGGTGGTGGTGCACGGCGGCGGCCCGCAGATCGATGAGGCACTGAAGAAGGTCGGCAAGGTCGGCACCTTCGTGCAGGGCATGCGCGTCACCGACGAAGAGACCATGGAAGTGGTCGAGTGGGTGCTGGGCGGTGAAGTCCAGCAGGACATCGTGATGCTGATCAACCAGTACGGCGGCCAGGCCGTGGGCCTGACCGGCAAGGACGGCGGCCTGATCCGCGCCAAGCGCCTGCAGATGCCCGACCGCGAGAACCCGGGGGCGTTCATCGATATCGGCTACGTCGGCGACATCGAGGCGATCAACCCCGCGGTGGTCAAGGCGCTGCAGGACGACGCCTTTATCCCGGTGATCTCGCCGATCGGCTTCTCCGACGACGGCCAGGCCTACAACATCAACGCCGACGTGGTTGCCGGCAAGATGGCCGAGATCCTGAAGGCCGAGAAGCTGGTGATGATGACCAACATCCCGGGCGTGATGGACAAGAAGGGCAACCTGCTGACCGACCTGTCCGCGCGCGAGATCGAAGAGCTGTTCGCCGACGGCACCATCTCGGGCGGCATGCTGCCGAAGATTTCGTCGGCGCTGGATGCGGCCAAGAGCGGCGTGCATTCGGTGCACATCATCGACGGCCGCATCGAGCATTCGCTGCTGCTGGAAATCCTGACCGAGCAGGCCTTCGGCACCATGATCCGCTCGCACTGAGCGGAGCCTCGGGGCGGTGCCGGCAGCGGCCGGCCGCCCCGGACATCCCATCACCCTCCGAGTTGCCCGGCGTGCCTTCCAGTCTTCGTTCTCCGCGCCGTGTCCGCGCTCGCCTCTGCCGCCACCCCGCGGGCAATACCTCGGGCAATACGGTCTGGCTGTTCGATCTCGACAACACCCTGCACGACGCCTCGCACGCGATCTTCCCGGCCATCAACCGGCTGATGACCGACTACGTGGCGCGCGTGCTCGGCTGCGACGAGGCCACCGCCAGCCGCGTGCGCGTGGACTACTGGCAGCGCTACGGCGCCACGCTGCTCGGCATGATCCGGCACCACGGCGTGGATCCGGCTGATTTCCTGCGCGCCGCGCATGAATTCCCGGCGCTGGCCGACATGGTGCGGGTGCGGCGCGGGCTGGCCGCGCACCTGCGGCGCCTGCCGGGGCGCAAGATCCTGGTCACCAATGCGCCGCAGGACTACGCGCGGGCGGTGCTGGAGATAGCGGGCATACGGCATTGCTTCGAGCGCGTGGTGGCAATCGAGCAGATGTGGGTGCATGGCCACCTGCGGCCCAAGCCGGACCGCCGCATGCTGCGCCGGCTGCTGGTGCAGACCCGCATCGCGCCACATCGCGCGGTGCTGGTGGAAGACACCGTGTCGCACCTCAAGCGCTATGCCGGCACCGGCATCCGCACCGCGTGGGTGACGGGCTACCTGCGCACGATCGCGCCACCGCGCCCGCATGAGGTGCCTGCGGTGCGCGATGACGGCAGCCGGCGCGATGCCGCGGTACGCTCGACGCTGGAGGCGGAGGACCGGCGCCATGTCGGCCACGCCGCGCAGGAGCAGTCGGTGACGCTGGTGGCCGCGGAGACCCAGGCACCGCAGGCGCAGCCCGACAACGTGCGGCGCGTGCGCGCCCGCGTGCCGAACCGGCCGGCCTATGTGGACATAAAAGTACAATCGATGCATCAACTCCAACGACGAATGCGGAGAATCGGGTCATGACGCAAAGCAACGGGCGCGAGCCAGAGGCGGTCATTTCAGGCAGTGCGCAGGATGCGCAGGACGGAGGCCAGCCGCCGGCCACGCAGGTGCGCAAGCGCCCGCGCCCGGGCGAGCGCCGCGTGCAGATCCTGCAGACGCTGGCCACCATGCTGGAGCACCCGCGCGGGGAGAAGATCACAACGGCGGCGCTGGCTGCGCGCCTGAGCGTGTCCGAGGCGGCGCTGTACCGCCATTTCGCCAGCAAGGCGCAGATGTACGAGGGCCTGATCGGCTTTATCGAGCAGACCGTGTTCGGCCTGATCAACCAGATCACCGACAAGGAAGAGCACGGCCTGCGCCAGGCCCATGCCATCGTGCGCATGCTGCTGTCGTTTGCCGAGAAGAACCCGGGCATGACGCGCGTGCTGACCGGCGAGGCGCTGGTGGGCGAGCACGAACGCCTGCAGGAGCGCATCAACCAGGTGGTGGACCGCATCGAGGCCTCGCTGCGCCAGTGCCTGAAGATGGCGGTGACACAGGCCGCGTTCCCGGCGGACGCCGACATCCCGGCGCGCGCGGCGCTGATCATGGCGGCGGTGCAGGGGCAGTGGCACCGCTACGCCAAGAGCGGCTTCCGCAAGTCGCCGTCGCACTATGCCGAGGCGCATCTGCGGGTCTTGCTGGGCTGAAAACAACATGCCGGGCCGATTGCTCTATAATTGCCCGGTCGCGCCGATTTGATGACTGGCTTGCGGGCGCGCGGCAGCCAAGGGACCAAGTTCCGGGTTGCCACTATAAATGCGGCTAAAGAGGTTGGGTCGGCGCCCCATGCCACCACGGTAGTGGATGGCGCCGGCACGCGGAATCCCGCAAGGAATCCAGTGAATCCCGACTTGGCTGCGACGCTTCATACGCAAATGCCGGTCGGGTTTTTTTATGCCCGTTCGCCACGGGCCGGATTCCATGACTGATGTCGCCCTGCCGACCGCCGCGCCTGCCGCGTTCGACCTGCCGCCCGATTCGGTCGGCGTGGTTGCGCCGCAGCGCATGCACTTTGCCGAGCCGCTGAAGCTGCGCAACGGCTCGTCCATTGCCGGCTACGACCTGATGGTCGAGACCTATGGCACGCTCAATGCGGCCCGCTCCAACGCGGTGCTGGTGTGCCACGCGCTCAATGCCTCGCACCATGTGGCCGGCGTCTATGCGGAAGACCCGCGCGACGTGGGCTGGTGGGACAACATGGTCGGGCCCGGCAAGCCGCTCGATACCAATCGCTTTTTCGTCATCGGCGTCAACAACCTGGGCTCATGCTTCGGCTCGACCGGACCGATGAGCCTCAACCCGGCCACCGGCGCGCCCTACGGCGCGGCGTTCCCGGTGGTGACGGTGGAGGACTGGGTCAATGCGCAGGCGCTCGTGGCCGACGCGTTCGGCATCACGCAGTTCGCCGCGGTGATGGGCGGCAGCCTGGGCGGCATGCAGGCGGTGGCCTGGAGCCTGCTGTACCCGGAACGCCTGCGCCACTGCATTGTGGTCGCGTCCACGCCCAAGCTGTCGGCGCAGAACATCGCCTTCAACGAGGTCGCGCGCAGTGCCATCCTGTCGGACCCTGATTTCCACGGCGGCAACTACTACGCGCATGGCGTCAAGCCCAAGCGCGGCCTGCGCGTGGCGCGCATGATCGGCCATATCACCTACCTGTCGGACGAGGACATGGCCGAGAAATTCGGCCGCGAGCTGAAGACCGACGACATCCGCTTCTCCTTCGATGTCGAGTTCCAGGTGGAGAGCTACCTGCGCTACCAGGGCGACAAGTTCGCCGAGTACTTCGACGCCAACACCTACCTGCTGATCACGCGCGCGCTCGACTACTTCGACCCGGCGCTGGCCTTCGGCGGCGACCTGACGCGCGCGATGGCGCAGACCCAGGCCAGCTTCCTGGTGGCGAGCTTCGGCACCGACTGGCGCTTCGCGCCCAGCCGCAGCCGCGAGCTGGTCAAGGCGCTGCTGGACAACAAGCGCCCGGTCTCGTACGCCGAGATCGATGCGCCGCACGGCCACGACGCCTTCCTGCTCGACGACCCGCGCTATCACAACCTGATGCGCGCCTACTACGACCGCATCGCAGAGGAGATCGGCGCATGAACGCCCTGGCCAATCCCAATATCCTGGCGCTGCGCCCCGACTTCCGCGCGATCGCGCGCTGGATCGAACCCCATTCCACCGTGCTCGACCTGGGCTGCGGCGACGGCAGCCTGTTGCGCGTGCTGCAGGACGAGCTCGACGTGCAGGCCTACGGCATCGAGATCCGCGACGAAGGCGTGCTGGCGTGCGCGCAGAAGGGCGTCCATGTCATCCAGCAGAACCTGGAGGGCGGGCTGGCGCTGTTCGAGGACAAGAGCTTCGACACCGTGATCCTGTCGCAGACGCTGCAGACCATCCACAACACCGCGCAGGTGCTGCGCGACACGCTGCGGGTGGGGCGCGAGTGCATCGTGTCGTTCCCGAACTTCGGCTACTGGCCGCACCGGCTGTCGGTGTTCCGCGGCCGCATGCCGGTGTCGGAATCGCTGCCCTACCAGTGGTACAACACGCCCAACGTGCGCGTGCTGACCATCAGCGACTTCGAGGCGCTGGCGCCCAAGGTCGGCCTGCGCGTGATCGACCGCGTGGTGATGCACGAGGGCGTGACCGTCAACTGGGGCGGCAACTGGCGCGGCAGCCTGGCGGTGTACCGGGTCTGCGCGGCCTGAGGCGTCAGCGCGGCGCGTCGCCGGCGGTGCCGGCCAGATGATCGACAAAGGCGCGCACCTTGGGCGGTACATGCCGGGTGGGCGTGTAGACCGCGTAGGCCGTGCCGATGTAGGGCTCGAGGATGTCCCAGTCGGCCAGCACGGTGACGACCCGGCCCTGGTCCAGCGCATCGCCCAATGAGAAGTCCGGCACCAGCCCGATGCCGGCATCGCGCTCCACCATGCTCATGATCGCCAGGCTGTTGTTCAGCGTCAGGCGCGGCGGGATGCGCACCTCCACTTTCTCGCCGCTGGCCTGGTGGCGCATGGCCCAGCGCTCGCCGAAGTTGCCGTAGCCGAGGTACAGGCAGCGTGCGGCGGGCAGGTCGGCGGGCGTGGCCGGCGTGCCGTGGCGGGCCAGGTAGCCGGGCGAGGCCACCAGCCGGTAGCGCACCTCGCGCAGCGGGCGCGCGGCCAGCCCGGGTGCCAGTTCGCGCGCGATGCGTACGGCCACGTCCATCCCTTCTTCGACCAGGTCGACCATGCGGTCGGCCAGCGTCAGCTGCAGGTCCAGCCCCGGGTATCTGGCCAGCAGCGCCGGCAGCCGCGGCGCCAGCCAGGCCTGCCCGAACGAGACCGGCGCGCTCACGCGCAGCACGCCATGCGGCGTGCCGCCGTGCTCACCGGCCAGCGCGGTGACGTCGCGCGCTGCCGCGGTCATGCGGGCGCAGGCGGCGTAGACCGATTGGCCCAGTTCAGTCAGTGCAAAGGCGCGCGTGGTCCGCTGCAGCAGGCTGGCGCCGAGCGTGGCTTCCAGCCGGGAGACGTGCCGGCTGACCGCCGACGGCGTCATGCCCAGGTCGAGTGCGGCAGCCGAG